>DASUHB010000081.1 GCA_036273715.1 Gemmatimonadaceae bacterium | reverse complement strand
TGCGACGTAAGACCGAGCTGAGGTCGATGTGATTGATCACCTGTCGGCGATGCGCTCCGGGATGGTGATTTGCATTTGCGCTCCCGGAAAGTATGGGAGCTTCTCCTCCAAGGGAACGTCATCGTCCCAACTCGGCACGATGGCGATGCGAGCGGTGCCCGAGCGGACGGAGAGCTTGCCGTCCCAGCGACCAATGTAACGCCGGACGCCTGCCAAACCTTGCCCCCGGCCTGGATCGCGGAATCGGCTCACGCCACGGATGACGGCCTCTTCGAGCGCCATGCCGTCATCCCATCGATCGCCGCGCGATCTGCCCTGTGCGGTCTCGAGTGATTCGCGGAATCCGACGCCGGCGTCGCAGACGGCGATGACCACGACGCGTCGGCCGAGTCGTTTTTGCCAGCGGTACGTTTGCACGGCGACCCAACCGCCGCGCCCGGCATGCTCGACGATGTTCTGACACGCTTCGCTCAAGGTCATGGCGAAGCCCATCGTGGCTTTGGCGTCGATATTCAGCTCTTTGACGAGAATCGCTTGCGACTTCTGCTGAATGCGCCCAACGACGTCGTGGACATCCTCGCTCTTGGCGACCGGCGTGATCTCGAGCAGCACCTCGGACTCGGTGCTGGGCCGGGCGCGCGGCACGGCGCCGTGCAGCTCGAACGCTTCTTCGGCGAAGCGGAAAAAGCCGGTGCGGGACCAGTACGAGCTCGTGTCGTCGGATTCGGGCACGTAGAGCGCCGGACGTTCCGCCCGCGTCTGTGCCAGCGTTAGGAGCGCGGTAAGCCCGTACGGCGATGCCCAACGCGTGTGGCGTGCATCGAGGAGGACCTTGGCGTCCTGGGGCACCGGGGCCAACTGCTCGAGCACCGTCTCGAACGTCTTGTCATCCAGCGATGGCGGGACGTTGAGAACGGTGGTCATTGAGTGATGAGCTCTCCGCGCAGATGATGGCCAAGTCCGGTGGCGCCGCGGTGCTCGGCGTTTCGCGCCGCGGCGCGGTGAGCCACGCGCATCGCGTCCGCCAAACTATCACCTGCCAACAAACGGGAAAAGTAGGTCGCGCCCCAGACGTCGCCGCATCCGGTGGGATCGCCCTGCGGCACGACGTAGGGCGGCGCGACGAGCGCGGTGCGAATGGGGCCGGCCGGCGAGCCGATCGATGGACGCCGCGCGCAATCGTCGATGCGATTGAATGCGGCATCGGTGAAGTACACGGCGCCGCGGCTCCCGAGCGTGACGACGAGGCAGCGAACGCCGGAGGAGAGCGCGGTGGCCGCGAGCTCCATCGGATCAGCGGCCATCATGGTGACTTCGTCTTCGTTCACCTGCAGGAGGTCAAAGCAGCGACACCAGTCGGCGACGCGGTCGAGCGGTTGCAGCGCGCGCCACCCGGTGGGCAGCACCGACATGACGAGCATGTGCAGATCACAGTAGATCGGCCCGCGGAAATGCTGTCTGATGAGCTGGCAGGTCTCGAGGTCGAGCTCCCAGCCGCTCAGAAAATTGATGTAGAGCGCGTCGAGGTCGGCGAGCAGGGGCTTGAGCCCGAGCCAGTTCCATCCCGGAATGCCGCCCGTGAGGCGCTCCGAGCGCCGCTCGCTGGTCTCGTAGCGCAGCTCGACGCGGTTGTTGGGGTACGGCACTTCGATGAGCGATGCGTTAGGCGATGTATGGCGCAGCGTCCCCATGAATTCGCGGGCGCGCCCAACGAGGTCGTGCCCGACTTTGATGAGCGGCACGATCTGCCAATTGTCGGCGAGCGCGGCATCCAGTCCGCTGAGCGCGTAGGTGATGCCGCCCCACTCCTCGACCGGCGCCTCGCGAGGGTCGCGGCCATAGATCGTGTCCCAGACGAACGTGCCGATGACGCCAAGGGACGCGGCGCCGTTCGCCCGCGGTGTCATACTTCGCCTAACTTCTGCTGCTTGAACGTGGCGACGGCGCCCACGACGCCGGCGGTTCCCTCGAGTGCGCCGGGCACGATGCGGCACGCAGCCACGGCGGGCCGGAATGCACGGCGCTTGACTTCGGCGCGGAGCGGCTCGAACAGGCGGTCGCCGGCGCGGGTGACGCCGCCGGTGATGACGACGACGTCGGGGTTGACGGTGTTGAGCAGGTTTGCGATGCCGGTGCCGAGGAACCGCGCCGTGTCGCGCACCACTTCGAGCGCGAGCGCGTCGCCGCGGTGCGCGGCTTCGTACACCGTGGCGGCGGTCAGGAGATCGAGGTCGCCCTTCACCATTTTGTGCAGCGCCGACACTTCGTCGCGCTCGAGCGCCTCTCGCGCGCGGAGCGCGATGGCCGGACCGGACGCGTACGCCTCGAGGCAGCCGTAGTTGCCGCATCGGCAATAGCGGCCCGTCGAGTCGATGGTGGTGTGGCCGATTTCGCCGGCGACGTCCGACGAGCCGTGATACAGCTTTCCGTCGATCACGATGCCGCCGCCGATGCCGGTGCCGATGGTGATCCCGACCACATTGCGGCCGCCCTGCGCGGCGCCGCGCCACCATTCGCCGAGCGTGGCGCAGTTGGCGTCGTTATCGAGGGTCGCGGGGAGACGGATGCGATCCGAAATCGCGTCGCGCAACGGGAAGTCGCGCCAACCCAGGTTGGGCGCGACCACCACGACGCCGCGCTCGCGGTCTAACGGACCGGGCGCGCCGATGCCGACGCCGAGGAAGTCGTGCGGTTGGGCGTCGTGTGAGGCGATCACGTCGGAAATAACCTGCGCGATCATCGACACGATGCGATCGACCACGGCTTCCGAACCGCGCTCGGCGTGCGTCGGCTCGGAGCGGATGGCGAGCTCGCGGCTGCCGTCTTCGGGCATCGCGCCGACGACGATGTTCGTGCCGCCCAGATCGACGCCAAGGACGTAGCGGGTGCGGGCTTTGGTCATGGCGGTGCGCGAAGAAGGTTGGCGGGCCGGTCTCGCGAAAAGTAAGCGGAATCAGCGCGGCGAACAGGACGGTACTATCGTGCGCTTCCCGCAGTGAGCACGGCGATGGCGGCATCGACGCGGTCCACGTCGAGATCTTTCATACAGCGCCAGTGTCCGAGCGGACAAACGCGCGGACCGTGATGGTGGCACGGCCGGCACGGGAGCGTCTCGACGCCGAGCGTCATCGAGTGCGGCGCGAGCGGACCGAATCCGAACTCCGGGACCGTGGGACCGAAAATAGTAATAGTAGGCGTGCCCACCGCCGAGGCGAGGTGCTGGGGCAGGGAATCGTTCGTCACCAGCAGTATCGCGCGGCGAATGAGCTCGGCCGACGCGAGGATCGAGAGTCGGCCCGTTGCATCGGCGACTTGGGGGCCTGCGACGTCGATTAGCCCGCGCGCGATATCCGCGTCGTCGGCGCCGCCGATGACCGCGATACGGAAGCGTGGAGCGAGTCGCTCGGCGAGCTCGCGATAGTACGGCCATCGTTTCGTGCCCCAGATGCTGCCGGGTGCGAGGGCGACGATCGGGCGATCGGAGCCGGGTGCGCCCAACAGCGTGTCTACGGCGCGCCGGTCGTCATCGTCTGGGAAGAGTCGCGGCGTGGCCGAGGCGGCGGCACCGCCGGCGAGAGCGAGGAGCCGCACGGCGTGGTGGTCAGCGGTGCGTCGACGAACGCGCTCGGTGTAGAGCAGGCGACCAGCGGCGTCATTGAAGCCGGTGCGCGACGGGACGCGTGCGAGCGCGGCGAGCGCGGCGGTGCGAAGCGAGCCCTGGGCGAGATAGGCGTGCGCATCGCGCGGGTGTTCATCGCGCTCGCGCCACGCGGCGCGGATGCGGGCCGCGGTTCTCGCGAGGCCGGCCGGGCCGCTGTCGGCGCCCGTCTTGTCGAAGACGATGATCTGCCTAACGGATGGGTCGTGCGCCAGCAGCGGCGCCGACGCGCGCGTGGCGACCACGTCCACGGGGCCGCGTCGGGCGAGCTCGGCGATCAGCGGCGTAGTGAGCACCGTATCGCCGAGGAACGAAGTTTGGATGACGAGGGAGGTGGTCACCGTTGGGCGGAAATCACTCCACCTGCAGCACCGCCAGGAACGCCTCCTGCGGAATCTCGACCGAGCCGACCTGCTTCATCCGCTTCTTTCCTTCCTTCTGCTTCTCGAGGAGCTTGCGCTTGCGCGTCACGTCGCCGCCGTAGCACTTGGCGAGCACGTTCTTGCGCAGCGGTTTCACCGTGGTGCGCGCAATGACCTTGGAGCCGATGGCGGCCTGGATGACGACCTCGAACAGCTGTCGCGGGATGAGCTCCTTCAGTTTGTCGGCCACCTTGCGTCCCCATTCGTACGCTTTGTCGCGGTGGATGATCACCGAGAAGGCGTCGACCGGGTCGCCGTTGATGAGCATGTCGAGCTTGATCAGGTCGCTCGTGCGGTACTCGAGCATCTCGTAGTCGAGGCCGGCGTAGCCGCGGCTCACCGTCTTGAGCTTGTCGTAGAAATCGAGGATGATCTCGCCTAACGGAAACTCGAAGTCGAACTCGACGCGGCTGGCGTCGAGGTAGCTCATGTTGCGG
>DASUHB010000080.1 GCA_036273715.1 Gemmatimonadaceae bacterium | reverse complement strand
AACTGCGCCAACCCCTTCTTCGCCTGGATCGCCGTGATCGCCGCCGTCAACGTCGTCTTCCCGTGGTCCACGTGCCCAATCGTCCCCACGTTCACATGCGGCTTCGTCCGCTCAAACTTTGCCTTGGCCATGGCTGCGTTCTCTGCTCGTCGTTGGTGTTCGCCTAACGGTAAACTCGTCCATCTCCTGCATCGGGACAGCTCGGGCTGTCCACTGCTCTCGGTCGGTGATCAAGCTCGCGATCGGGATTGAACCGATGACCTCACCCTTACCAAGGGTGTGCTCTACCAACTGAGCTACGCGAGCGGTGTTCGCTCCGGCGCGATTCGTTGATCCTGCTGACGGCGTGCCCCGTACATCGCCCTCCACGCAACCACCCAGGAGCGGGAGACGGGGCTCGAACCCGCGACATCAAGCTTGGAAGGCTTGCGCTCTACCAGCTGAGCTACTCCCGCACTACCCGACTCATCTTGCCTAACGACCGAAGACGCGAGCGGCGAACCGTATCCCATCCCCGGCACTGCCTCGAGAGCGACCAACTGCATCACCCAGTGGTGGGGGAAGGATTCGAACCTTCGTAGGCGTTAAGCCGGCAGATTTACAGTCTGCTCCCGTTGGCCGCTTGGGTACCCCACCGTGCCCGCTCGCAGCCGCATGGACCGATGTCGCAATCATCTCACGACGCGCTGACGCTCCAGAGCTGACGGCGAGAATCGAACTCGCAACCGCCTGATTACAAATCAGGTGCTCTGCCAATTGAGCTACGTCAGCACACGGCCTTTTTGCGCGAGACATGTAGCATACTCACCGCTCGAAAAGCAGTCAAGCGCGAGGGGTGAGCTATCTCTCGTTACCGCACCCTCTTCCACTTGGTGCCGAGCGGTGTGTCTTCGATGGCGATGCCACGCGCTTCGATCTCCCGGCGGATACTGTCGGCGGTGTTGAAATCTCGCCGTGCGCGCGCCTGTTCTCGCGCGGAAATCTTGGATGCGACCCAGCCTTCGAGGTCCGGATCTACGGACGGCGCATCCGGAACGATGTCGAGGACGCCGTTGACCATCGCGAACGCGGACCGGGCCCTGTCGAGCGCCGTCTTGTCGTTCCCATGTGCCTGGTCGAGCTCGCTGTTCGCTCGGCGAATGAAGTCGAAGAGTGCGGCGAGGGCCTGTGGCGCGTTGAGGTCGTCGAAGAGTGCCGCTTTGGCGTCGCGTTCGAGTGTGTCCGCTGCTTCGCCGAGACCGGGCGTACCCGACGTGGCCGCCGAGAGGCGGCCGGCGAATTCGCCGACCCTGCGGACTGCGCGCTGGGACGCCTCGAGGGCTTCTTCGGTGAGGTTGAGCTGCTGCCGATAGCGCACCGAGAACACGAAGTGACGGAGTGCCGCGGCGCCGACGCCGGCGTCTCGTAAATCGGCGACGCTCATGACGTTTCCGACGCGCTTGGCCATTTTCTCGCCGTCGGTGAGCAAGAATTCGCCATGGCACCAGAACCGGCTGAAGGTGACGCCGGTCGCGCCTTCGGACTGGGCGATCTCATCTTCGTGGTGCGGAAAGATGAGGTCGACGCCGCCGCCATGGATGTCGAGCGTGTCGCCCAAGTATTTCCTGGCCATGGCCGAGCACTCGAGGTGCCAACCAGGGCGACCGCGACCCCATGGGGAGTCCCATGCGGCTTGGGTTCGCTCGTCTTCGGGTTTGGCGGCTTTCCAGAGCGCGAAGTCGCGAACGTCTTCTTTGTTATAGTCGTCGGCGATGACTCGAGCGCCTGGGCGAATGGTGCGGGTGTCGAGTCGCGACAGACGGCCGTAACTCGGGAATCGTGCGATGGCGAAGTAGACCGAGCGATCATCCGCCTGATAGGCAAGTCCTTTTTCGACGAGCTGCTGCACGAGGGCGATCATTTCACCGATGTGCTCGGTTGCCTTGGGGTACATCTCTGCGGGCTCGATGCGGAGAAATTCGCGGTCGTGCTGAAAGATGTCGGTGACGGGTTCTGTGACTTCCGAGATCGTTTTCCCCGACGAGTCGGCGCGGGCGATGATCTTGTCGTCGACATCAGTGATGTTCATGACTTGGTAGACCTGCCAGCCTGCGAGGCGCAGCGTGCGGCGCAGAAGGTCTTCGAACAAAAACGTACGAAAATTGCCGAGGTGGGCTGGGTTGTAGACGGTGGGACCGCAGGTATACATGCGGACGGTACGACCGTCTTGCGGCGCGAAGGGTTCCGCGCTGCGGGACATAGTATTGTAGAGACGGAAGTCGGGCATGCTCTCGAGTTGCAAGAGACCGGCGGGGCGTCGAGCGGGCAAGCTAGGCGGCGCGGGGAAGTCGGTCAACGGAACGCGGCTTTGTAAGGCGGCCAACGGGCTGCCGTACAACATTCTCCACGCATCATGCAGGGGCGTGACCAGAGGGCCGGATGTCGCGAGCGTTCGTGAATGAGGATGCCGCTGGCGGAGGTCCACGCAGGCGCTTCGACTTGCCGCCGAGGGGTGACGCATCGTTCGCGGCGGCCGCGGCGGATGTGCTGTTGCGGGCATCGCTGGATGGTGAGACAGCGAGCGCGGAAGAGGCGACCGGCTATTACTGGGGCGCCGACGCGCTGCGCGACGAGGTGGAGCGGATCCTGGCCCATGCGCGCGCCGAAGGTGATGATGCCCTCGCTCGCGCCGCCGAGCGATATCTGCGCTGAGGTCGGTCGCGGGGAGTGGCATCACAGTAGCCCTTCCCGCGCGTTCGGCTCCGCGACGCGCGCGGGGCTGCGCGTGCTCCGGTGCGGCTCGGGCCCCGATGTGCGGAGTGTCCCTTCGCGAAGCGTCATGATCCGGCCGGCCAGCGGCGCGAGGGCGTCGGCCTCGCGCTCTGCCAGCACGATGCTCATCCCGCGACTCGCCAGTTCGCCTAACAAGATGCGAGCGCCGCTGGACAAGTCGGCGAGCACGCTATCGAGCAGGAGCACCGGCGTCGCGGCGGCGAGAGCGCGAGCGAGGTGTTGGCTGGGGGAGAGGCGCGAGTTGCTCCACGAGACGGGACCGATGTAGGACGCCAGGCGTCCGGTCTGCGATCCGCACACGCTGATGGTGCCGGCATCGGGTCGCAGGAGGCCAGCCAGACACAAGAGCAGTGTGGTTTTGCCGCTGCCGACGGCGCCGCAGAGGCCCACGATTTCTCCGGCGCGGACGCTCATCTCGATGCCGGTCAGCACGGCAACGCGGGCCTGGCACCCTTGGACGCCGGCGAGAAACGATTTGTGGAGTCCGCGGATGACCAACGCAAACTCGTACTGGGACGGTGCTGACGGTTGAATGCGAGACATCGGCCACCTGTGTATGCGACCACATGGGGCAGAGGCGCCGCCGGGCGCCGCCGCGAGAGTCAGGCGACAATCTCGCGGTGTGTTGGAGAGGAACCGTTAGCGAATTGCCGCGGCGCGTGGCGAAACATTGCGCGCGCGCTGCGCATGGAATGCGTCGATCGCCTGGACGATGGGCTCGCTGTCGAAGCGAACCGGGTCGGTGGCCGGCAAGCCGGTCTCATCGCGGGCGCGTGCGATCGCATCGCGGGCCGCTTGCTCCGACAGGTCGTACGTATTCAGGCAGACGGCGATGACCGGCGCGTGTCGCAACGCTCTGGTAATGGTATCGTGGATTGCGATGACGTCGCGAAGCGGCGGGATCTTGACCCACGGGTTATTGGTGATCGTGGTGCGAGATGGCTGCGTGCAGAGCACGAGCGCGTGGGGCAGCGATCCGTGCAACAGGCCTAACGTGACGCCGGAGTACCCCGGGTGGATGAGCGATCCCTGGCCTTCCACCAGCACGATCTCGGCGCCTTCGGCCGCCTCCACGACGAGCCGTTCGGCGGCGCCGGCGATGAAGTCGGCGATGACGGCGTCGACGGCGATGCCCCATCCTTCGATGAGGATGCCGGTTTGGCCGGTGCCGGCGAAGCGCACGGCGCGTCCGCGTTGGGCGAGCCCGTCGCGCAGCTGCAAGGCAGCGGTCATTTTGCCGATGTTGCAGTCGGAGCCCACGGTGAGGATGACCGTGGCGTCGACATCGCGCACCCGTCCGCCGGCGACGGGCAGGTCGTCCGGTGGCAGGCGGAGGTCGTGCAGCGTCACGCCGCGCGCGGCGGCACGGGCGGCGAATTCCTCGTCGTGGCTCAGGAACGTGTGCAGTCCGCTCCACACGTCGAGACCGGCGTCGATGGCGCCGAGGATGGTGGCACGCCAATCGTTAGGCAAGCGGCCGCCTTGCGGGGCGACGCCGATGAGGAGGGCGGTCGGCGAGCGCGCGAGTCCGTCGGCGAGGGCGCCCACCACGGGAATGCTGCCACCGAAGCCCAGCACGTCCTGGACGGTCTTGCCGGCGAAGCGCGAATCCAGCACAGCGGCGACGCGATCCGGGGTGTAGCGGATGCAGGAGTTGGCGGTCTTGGACGAGAGGGCGCCGAACTGGCCCTCGACGAGGATCAGGAAGCGAAGATCGGACGGCATCGGTGTAAGTTAGGCGACGCGCTTGGCCGCCGTCGATTCGGCGCGGGCGAGCACGTCGGGAGGGTTCGCGGGGATGACGACGTCGGTTTCGGGCGCGGGCGCTTTGACGATGAAGGCGCGATCGCGCACCAGCCGCCGGAATCCGTGGCCCTCGTAAATCCGGTTCATGAGCACCCGGCGTACGATGACGTCCACCAGCACCAGCGTGGGCACGGCCACGAGCAGCCCGACGGGTCCCAGCAGCTTCCCCATGATGAGCACGCTCAGGATGGTGAGCACCGGGGGGAGATTCACCTGGCGCTGCATGATGAGCGGGGAAACGAGATTGCCCTCGATGAGGTGGATGAACACGCCTAACCCAATGACGGCGAGCGCCCGGCCCGGCCCGCCGGAGGCGCCGAGGACGAACAGCGCCGGCAGGAGCGTCGAGGTGAGGGTGCCGAAGAACGGCACGATGGCCGCCACGCCGGCGAAGAGCCCGAACGTGAGCCAGTAAGGGACGCCTAACGCCCACAGGCCGATGGTCGTCAGGACGCCGAGGAGCGTCATCGAGGCCAGCTGCCCGACGATCCAGGAGCGCAGCGTGCGCGACAGGTCCGCCAGCACGTTGCGCACGAGATCGCGGTGCAGCGGCGGGAAGAGCGCGATGAGGTACTCGCGGTACAGCCCCGGGTGCAGCGTGAGGTACACGCCCATGATCGCGACGGACACGATCTCGATCGTGAAGCCTAACGCACCGAAGAGTTTGGGCAGCACGTCGGTGAAGTAGCGCGACGTCTGGTCGTACACGGCGAGCAGCACGCGGTGCTGGCCGGGATTCCACAACGAGCGGAGCGCCGGATTGCGCGCCAGCGCCTGATCGATCGCGCTGTCCCAGCGGAGAATCGTGTCCGGCAGGACCTTGACCAGCGCTTGCGTCTGCTCGACGATCGGCGGCACGAGCAGCCACAGGAAGCCGACGAACACGGCCAGCGAACCGACGATGCCTAACGCTACGGCGGCGCGGCGCGGCCATCCGAAGCGGCGCTGGATGCCATCGGCCACCGCGCCGAGGTACAGCGACAGGAGGACGGCGATAAAGAGCAGGAGGAACAGCTCGGCCGTCGAGTAGAGCAGCAAGAGCGCGAGCAGCGTGATGACGGTGCCCGCGAGAATGGGGGCAAAACGGAATCGCGACGACCCGCTCGCCCCCACTGCACTCGTACCGCCGGTACCACCGCCAGCCGATGCCGCGCTCACGCCGGTTTCTTGCCCTCCCCGGGTGCGCCGCTGTGATCGTCTTCGATTTCCGCGTGCACCGTTTCTTCGGCCGGCCGATTGTTGCCGCCGGTGCCGAGCTGCTTGTTCTGCGCCGGCGCGCCCTGCGGCAGCATGCCCATCTTTTGCTTGAGCGCGAGGAGTTGCGCGTCGGCGTTGTTGGTCACCGCGCCCTTCTCGAGCACCTTGAAGTCTTTCGTTAGGCGGTCGCCGCTGAACTCTTCATCGATCTCGGCGTTGGCCAGCATGCGGCGCTCGTTGTCTTCGATTTTTGCTTCCATCCGCTCGAACGCCTCGAACGCAGACTTCTCCGACATCGACGACATCGTCTGCTGGATCTGTTTCTGCGCCTCGGCCCGCTTCTGCCGCGCGATGAGCAGGTTCTTCTTGCGCTTGGCCTCTTCGATTTTGTCGTTGAGATCACGGAGCGAATTCTTGAGCTTCTCCGTCTCCGCTTGATGCGCCTGCCAGGTCGCCTCCAACTGCTGCGCGTGCGACGAGTGCTCGTTCTGGCGCAGCAGCGCCTGCTTGGCGAGATCGTCTCGGCCTTCCTGCACGGCGAGCATGGCGCGCCGCTCCCACTCCTGCCCTTCCTTATATTCGCTGTCGACCTGATCGCGCAAACGGCGCTCGTCAGCGATCGCCGCCGCCACTTGCTGCTTGGCCTTGGCGAGCTGCGAACGCATGTCGATCAAAATCTGATTCAACATCTTCTCGGGGTTTTCCGCCGAGGAGATGAGATCGTTGATGTTGGATTTGATCAGCGATGAAAGACGGTCGAAAAGACCCATGGTTCACCGATCCTCTCGGTACGGCGCGAGCTCGCGCAGGTGGGACGCCAGCGCAAGCGTCATGGATTCGTATGCCGCGAGAAATTCCTCGTAATCCAGGTGCGACAGCTCCATTGCTTCGGTGAGCACGACTGCATCGCCTTCGATGCCGTACGAGCCGTGCACCAACTCGCTGGCGTTGAGCTCGAGCAGGCGGCGCGACAGCGTTGCGCCCGCGTGCGCGTTCTTCGGCAGGTCCATCACTTTCATGCGAAGCAAGAGCACCGGTGGGGAGTAGTGGACCACCACATCGGCGTCGAGCTCGCCGCCGGGACGCACGATCCACATGCCCGGATGAATCTCCGCGTGGGTCGCACCATCTATTCCTAGGCGGTCGAGGAAGTCTTCGATCTCTTCTTTGGTGACCATGGGCCGTTGACTCGGGGTCGTGGGACGGAGTCTGGCAGCGCGAGCACCGTGCACCGTGATGCCTGTTCGCAACGCGGACATGGGCTCCGTCTCTTCCACCGTACGCAGACTGCGCGAACGACGTTTCACACGAAGTCCATCCCCTAGGCGGGAAGATACTTGCATCGCCGACCCGCCAACAGACGCCGATCAGTGGGTCGAGCGGCGAATCTGTACGAGACGCTCGCGGGCGAGTCGGCGGCCGGTAGGCGTCGCGGCGAGCCCGCCGCCCGCGGTCTCGCGGTAACGCACGTCCATCGCGCGTCCGATCTCGCCCATGGTGTCGATGACTTCATCGACGGGAATCGCGAACGTGATGCCAGCCAGCGCCATCTCGATGCCGGCGAGCGCGATGGCGGATCCCGTCGCATTCCGAAAAACGCAGGGGAGCTCGACGAGTCCGCCCAACGGATCGCACACCAAGCCGAGCATGCCTTGCAGAGTGAGCGCGACACCGTGTCCGACCTGGACGGGGGTGCCGCCGAGCAGTTCGACGCCCGACCCGGCGGCCATCGCGGCGGCCGCTCCGGTTTCGGCCTGGCATCCGCCTTCCGCTCCGGAAAGCGACGCGCGCTCAGCGATGACGGCGCCGATGAGGCCAGCGGTGGCGAGCGCGTTCACGACGCGCGCGTCGTCGAGTCCACGCGCATCGGCGAGGCCCGTGAGCACCGCAGGGAGGACGCCCGCACCCCCTGCGGTGGGCGCGGCGACGATGACGCCCATGGCCGCATTCACTTCCTGCACGGCCAGCGCGCGCGCCAGTATCTCATGGAAGGCCGTGTTGGCCAGCGGCCCGTCGCGGCTCGTGCGCAACTTTGCGGCGTCGCCGCCGACGAGCCCGGAGGCGGAGTGCAGATCGCCTTCCAGACCACGCGACACGGCGCCGCGCATGACGCGGAGCGCGCGCTCGAGGGCGGCGAGAATGTCGGCGCGATCCCGTCCCTGATCTTTCGCCTCGGCCTCGAGCGCGACGTCGGCGAGCGACATGCGGCGCGATCCGGCGGCGTGGATTGCATCGGCGAGCGACCGGAACATTGGGTTAGGCTCCGACCTTCTCCAGCGCGCGCACCCAGCGCACCCACTCGAGTGCGCCGATGCGGCTCGTCGCATCGGCGCTCGGCGCGTCGTCGAGCTCGATGACCATGAACGCGTCGCCGCCGCGCTCCTTTCGCGTCACGCGCATGGTCGCGAGGTTGATGCGCTCCTCCGCCAGGACGCCGGCGATGCGCGCCACGGATCCCGGGCGGTCTTCGGCGACGAGCACGAGTGTGGGCAGGCTGCCGGAGATGTCGACGGGGAAGCCGTCGACCTCGGTGAGGCGGATGCGGCCGGCGCCTAACGACGACCCGACGACGACGACCTCGAAGCCGGCGTGGAGCGCGGTGATGCGCGTGGTGTTGGGGTGCGCGTCGTCGTCGAGCGACGTTTTCTCGAACGCATAGTCGAGGCCTTCGCGCTCCATGATGTCGAGGGCGTCGCGCAGGCGCTCGTCGTCGGGGCGCATGCCTAACAGGCCGCCGGCGATCGCTTTGTCGGTGCCGTGGCCTTCGCCGGTGCGGGCGAACGAGCCGTGGAGCTCGATGCGCGCGCGTTCGGGCGTGCCGCCGACGAGCATCCGGGTGAGCAGTCCGATGCGGCAGGCCCCCGCCGTGTGCGACGACGACGGGCCGACCATGATCGGGCCGATGATGTCCAGGATCGAAACCATTACGCGATGGCAGCGCTCATCGGCGCTCGGCTCCGGAATCCGGAATCGGGAACGGAGCGCGCGACGATCATTGATGCGCCGTCTCCGCCTCCACGCGACGAGCCCGCGTGCGCGCGGCCAGAGGTTTCGCCGGCTGCGCCAGGACTCTGCGAAGGAAATCGCCGGTCGACGAGCCCGGCGTTTTCGCGACGGCCTCCGGCGTCCCCGTGGCGATGATCCGTCCTCCGTTGGCGCCGCCTTCCGGACCGAGGTCGATGATCCAGTCGGCGGTCTTGATCACGTCGAGGTTGTGTTCGATCACGAGGACCGTGTTGCCCTTGTCGACCAGGCGATGCAGCACGCGCAGCAGAAGACGGACGTCCTCGAAGTGGAGTCCGGTGGTGGGCTCATCGAGGATATAGAATGTGCGGCCCGTGTCGCGCTTGGAGAGCTCGGTGGCCAGCTTGACGCGCTGGGCCTCGCCGCCCGAGAGGGTGGTGGCGCTCTGCCCCAGATGCACGTACCCGAGGCCGACGTCGACGAGCGTTTCGAGCTTCTGCCTAACGCGCGGCTGGTTGGCGAAAAACGTGGCCGCGTCTTCGACCGTCATGTCGAGCACGTCGGCGATGGACGCGCCGCGGAAGCGGACCTCGAGCGTCTCCCGATTGTAGCGCTTGCCCTTGCACACCTCGCACGGGACGTAGACGTCCGGAAGGAAGTGCATCTCGATTTTCACCAGGCCGTCGCCCTCACACGCCTCGCAGCGCCCGCCTTTCACGTTGAACGAGAACCGTCCCGGTCCGTAGCCGCGGATCTTGGCGTCGGGCAGCTCGGCGAACAGCTCGCGGATCGGTGTGAACAGGCCGGTGTAGGTTGCCGGATTGCTTCGCGGCGTGCGGCCGATGGGACTCTGGTCGATGTCGATGACCTTGTCGATGTGCTCGAGTCCCAGGATGCGGTCGTGCTCGCCGGGGATGAGCCGCGCGCGATAGAAGTGGCGCGCGAGCGACCGGTGGACGATGTCTTCGACGAGCGTGGACTTGCCGGACCCCGACACGCCGGTGACGGCGACGAACAGGCCTAACGGGAAGTCGACGGTCAGGTTGGCCAGGTTGTGTGCGCGCGCGCCCTCGACGCGCAGCGCTCGACCACGCTGGGGCGCACGGCGCTCGTCGGGTGCGGGCACGTCGATGCGCAGCTCGCCGCTCAGGTAGCGGCCGGTGAGCGACGCGGGATTGTGCGCGACTTCGTCCACCGTGCCTTGCGCGACGACCTCGCCGCCGTGGCGGCCGGCGCCGGGACCCAGGTCGATCAGGTGATCGGCCTCGCGCATCGTTTCTTCGTCGTGCTCGACCACGATCACCGTGTTGCCGAGGTCGCGCAGCTGGCGCAGCGTCGCGAGGAGCCGCGCGTTGTCGCGCTGGTGCAGACCGATCGACGGCTCGTCCAGGATGTAGAGCACGCCGACCAACCGCGACCCGATCTGCGTTGCCAACCGAATGCGTTGGGCCTCGCCGCCCGACAACGATTCGGCGGACCGACTGAGCGTGAGATAGTCGAGCCCGACGTCGGCAAGGAACCGCAGCCGCTCCTTCACTTCCTTGAGGATCGGTCCGGCGATGGAGGCATCGAGCCCCGGCTTTCCGTTAGACCGGAGCGGTTGCGACTCGAAGAACCGCAGCGCCGCGGTGACCGACAGTTCGACCAGCTCGCCGATGTTCTTGCCGCCCACGGTGACCGCGAGCGACTCGGGTTTGAGGCGACGGCCGCCGCACGCAGTGCACGGGGCTTCGACCATGAACTCTTCGAGCTCCACGCGCACGGCATCCGACGTCGTTTCGCGATAGCGGCGCTGCACGAGCGAGAGCACGCCTTCCCACGCGCCCTGGTATTCGCCGTGGAATCGCTCGGTGTCGAGACGGAACGTGGTCTTGCGCCCCGCGGTGCCGTGCAGAATCACCTCGCGCACCTTCGGCGGCAGCTCGCCCCACGGCGCGTTGAGATCGAATTTGTATTGTTTGGCGAGGGCGGGGAGCATCGACTTGCGCAAATGGCCCGTCGGCTCGCCCCACGGAAGAATGACGCCCTCGAGGATCGAGATGCGCGGATCGCCGAGGATGAGCTCTTCGGTCACCTCGCGGCGCGTGCCTAACCCACCGCATTCGGGACAGGCGCCGAACGGCGAGTTGAACGAGAACTGTCGCGGCTCGAGCTCGGTGAGCGAGATGCCGCATTCGGGGCACCCGTACCGCTCGGAGAAAATCTGCGACGCCGGCGAGCCCTCGCCGCCGTGGCGGGCCACTTCGACGAGCCCGTCGGCCAGCTTGAGCGCGGTCTCGAGCGAGTCCGTTAGGCGGCCGCGATCCTCCTCGCGCACCGCCAGGCGGTCGACGATCACCGAGATGCTGTGGTTCTGCGTCTTGGCCAGCTTGGGCGGGCTCGCGAGCTCGATGAGTTTGCCGTCGATCATCGCCCGCACGAATCCCTGCTTGCGCGCCGATTCGAGCAGATCGCGGAACTCGCCCTTGCGCCCGCGCACGAGCGGCGCCAGCACCTCGATGCGCGTGTTGGCCGGCCACGTCAGAATCGTATCCGCGATCTGCGTCGCGCTCTGGCGCTCGACCGCCCGCCCGCAATTCGGACAGTGCGGGGTTCCGGCGCGGGCATAGAGCAGACGCAGATAATCGTAGATCTCGGTGACCGTGCCGACCGTCGACCGGGGATTGTGCCCCGCCGACTTCTGCTCGATCGAGATCGCCGGCGACAACCCTTCGATCGCGTCGACGTCCGGCTTCTCCATGAGGCCCAAGAACTGTCGCGCGTACGCCGACAGCGACTCGACGTAGCGCCGCTGACCTTCGGCGTAAATCGTGTCGAACGCCAGCGACGACTTCCCCGAGCCCGAGAGACCGGTGATCACCGTCAATCGGTCGCGGGGAATCGCGATGTCGATGTTCTTGAGATTGTGTTCGCGCGCGCCGCGAACGATCAGCCGCTCTTCGGGCATAACCCGTGAAAAGTGACCGTCCGCAAGCCGCGTTACAAGCGGCGGGTCATTCGCCCGGCCTGCGGGCGGTCATTCCTCTCGCAGCGCCTCCGTCGGGTCGGTTCGAGCGGCGCGCCAGGCCGGCAGCATCGTGGCAACGAGCGCCGTGCAGGCCAGGACCAGGACCGCGCCAATGAGCGTGCGAAGGTCCTGCGGCGCGACGCCATACAACAACGACGACACGAGATGGGAACCGCCAAGCGAGAGTATTGCTCCCGCGAGGATCCCGGCGGCCACAATCCCTCCCGCGTCGCGAAGCACGAGGCGCACGACGTCGCGCCACGCGGCGCCAAGCGCCATGCGAATCCCGATCTCGTTGCGGCGACGCGCGACGTCATAGGCGAGCGTGCCGTAGAGGCCAACCACAGCGAGCACGAGCGCGAGGGCGCCAAAGAAGCCGGACAGCGTGGCCAGGAGGCGGGGGCGTGCCAGCGTTGCCTCGACCTGCGCCGAGAGCGTGGTGGCGTCGAGCTCGATGGTCGGGCTCACACCGACAATGGCGTCGCGCGCCGCCGGCAAGATGGTCGACATGGGCAGGTCGCTGCGCAGCTCGTAATTCCACTGCGTCCAACCCCGGATGCCGCTTTTGGCGCCTAACGGAAGATACACGATCGGCTGCGTCGTCTCGTCGAGTGTGTTGTACTTGCTGTCGCCAACGACGCCGACGATCTCGTACGGCGCCGACGCCGAGTCTGCCACGGGCCTCCGAAACGTGCGGCCGATTGGGTTGTCCACACCGAAGAAGTGACGCGCCATGGTGCGCGTGACGATCGCCGGCGTGGTCGGAGCGTCGCCGTCCCCTTCGCGGAACGTGCGGCCCGACAGAAGCCGCATGCCCATCGTCGAGAAGAATCCCCCGCCCACCTCATTGAAATAGGAGAGCGAGTCCTTGTTATCGTGCGCGGAATAGCCGGGCGTCAGCACGAAATCGTTCCAGCCCGCTCCGCTCATCGGCGTGAACGCGGACTGACTCACGCTCTTCACGCCGGGAATCGCGGCGAGTCGTTCCAGCACTTCACGCTCCATGACGGGCTCTCGCGCCGTATCGGACGCCACGTGGGCGAAATCGGTCTGGACGATGTAGACGCCATCGCGACGGAACCCGGGGTCCACCGCGTCGAGATTGCGGAAGGTCGCGAGCAGGAGACCCGCTCCCGTGACCAGCGCCAACGAGAGTGCGAGTTGCGCCGCGACGAGCGGCCGGCTGATGCGCTGGCGGCGACTGCCGGTCACGCTCCGACCGCCGGACTTCATCATGATCTGTGGATCGACGCGCGTCGCGCGCCATGCGGGCAGCAGACCGAAGAACGCCGCCGTGACTAACGCAGCCACGATCGTGAAGCCGAGCACGCGCCAATCGATCGACAGATCCAGCAGCGCGGGTTCGCGCCGCGTGGAGATCCACGCCACGATCACGCGGTCCGCCCAGTGCGCGAAGACCGCGCCCAACGCGGCGCCGATCAGCGCGAGCAGCACGCTCTCGCTCAACAGCTGGCGGAGGACGCGCGAGCGCCCTGCACCGAGCGACAGACGGATCGCGATCTCGCGTTGCCGCACTGCGCCGCGCGCCAGCAGCAAGTTCGCGATGTTCACGCAGGCAATCATCAACACGACGCCGACAGCCGCCATGAGCAGCCATAACGGGTGTGCGTACTGATTGCGCAGCTCGGACAGACCACCGGCGGCCGGACGTGCGCCGAACACCTGGGACAGATAGTGCGTTTGACTCGCCTTCGACCAATCGGCTGGAAGCGTCGCCTGGAAGATGCCCGGCGCGGCTGCGGATAGCCTGGCGCTCACCATCTCCGGCGTTAGGCCGGGCGCTCGGCCCATCACCTCGAGGTACCAGCGCGAGCGCTCATCGAGGGCGTGCGGCCCATCGAGCAGGTCGACGGTGCACAACGGCACGAACACATCGGCCTTGCGACCGACTTCGATGCCGAAGAAGCGCGGATCGGCGACGCCGACGACCGGCACCGGATGGCCGTCGAGGGACAACGTGCGCCCAACCGCACTTGCTGCGCCGCCGAGCTCCCGCTCGGCGAACCCGCCGCTCACGACGGCCACACCGGCGCATCCCCGCACGTCCTCGCTTGGGCCGAAGAGGCGTCCCGCGACTGCCTGCACACCGAGCACGTTGAAGAACGCGCCGCTCACCACCGCGCCGGTCGCGTGCCGCACAATGCCGCCGTTCGCCAGGTCGAAGGTCCGGTTGGCGTAGGCGAAGGAGCCGGACAACACGTGGGTGTGGTCTCGAATCTCCTCCCAAATCGGGTTGGTGAAGTACGGATCACCCTTCTCCGCCGCGTGCTTGGTGTCCCGGATGTCCAGGAGCACGAGCTGCTGCGGATCGCGCACGGGCAGCGACCGCAGGACCACGGTATTGGCGAGCGTGAAGATCGCGGTGTTGGCGCCGAGTCCTAACGCAAGCGAGATGACCGCAACGGTGGTGAAGCCCGGGTTGGCGACCAGCGCGCGCGCCGCGTAGCGGGTATCGGCGAGCAGCGACTCGAGCCATAGCACGACGTCGCGGTCGCGTGCGCGCTCGGTGTGGACGGTGCGGTTGCCGAAACGGCGACGGGCTTCGAGCGACGCGTCGTCCGCGGTCATCCCACGCGACGCGAGGTCATCGGCGCGCTCGGCGATGTGGAACGCCATCTCCCGATCGAGATCCCGCGAGAGCGCGCGACCGCGCACGGTATTGGTGAAGCGTTGGAACCATGACATGGGTCGCTCCGGTGTCTGCGGATCGGCAGTGTGGTCGGGTCAGGCGAACCGCAGGACGCGGCTCACGCCGTCCGTTAGGCGCTCCCAGCTCGCCTGCTCTTCGGCGAGCTGGCGGCGGCCGGCGGCGGTGATGGCGTAGAAGCGCGCCTGCCGGTTCTTCTCGGTGGTGCCCCAGCGGCCGCGGATCCAGCCCGCCTGCTCCATACGGTGCAGCGCCGGATACAGCGATCCCTCTTCGACGCGCAGGCGATCGGCGGATCCGCGCTGGATGTGCTGGGTGATCGCGTACCCGTGGAGCGCGCCGCGCACATCGAGCGTGCGCAGCACGAGGAGATCGAGGGTACCCTGGAGAACGTCGCTCTTGCTCGTCGGCACGCGTCACCTAACCTGCTAGGCATAGATGTCTAGGTGAAGATGGGGACGACCCGCGCCGGCGTCAAGAGCCCGCATCCCGCGGCGCGCGCGGGCCGCCGCGAGAATCGTGTAAGTCGTTTGCGGATCACGTGCTCGGTCGTCCTTAAGCGGACGTCCAACCGGTTCCGCGGTAGTCGAGACGGAAACCGCCTGGCCGCTTAGATTCCCGCACGGCGATACACTATCCTGCCGTCGTACCGTCTACTCCGTGAAACCAGCATGCCGCATCCGGACGCCCTGGTCGTGCTGACCACCGTCTCGAGCGACGACGACGCCGTGAGCCTGATCCGCGCGCTCCTCGACCGCCGGGTCGTCGCGTGCGGCACGCTTCTCCCCGGCGCTCGCTCGCTCTATCGGTGGGAAGGCAAGCTCGCTGACGAGCATGAAGTGGTCGTCGTTCTCAAGACGAGAGCCGATCGGCTCCCCGAGATCGAACGAGCGTTCGCCGAGCTCCATCCGTACAAGCTGCCCGAGCTCCTCGCGCTGCCCGTGGTTACCGGGCTCGACCGTTACCTCGCCTGGATCGGCGAGGAGACCTCGCCGTGACTGCCGGCGATCGAACGGCGGCGGCCGAGCGAACGATCGATGTGCGCGTCGAAGATCTCGCCTTCGTGACAGCCGACGCCATCGCCTGGCCCGTGACCGACGAGCTGCGCGCGACGACGCCGCTGCTGCGTCGCCTCGAGGAGGCCGGTGGGTCGCGACTCCGGCAACAGCTGACGGCGCATGACGCGCTGGCTGTCGGCTCGGCGGTCGTCACGGGCGCGGGCGATCTGTCGGTGGAGCTGCTGGTGAGTGCCGTGGTCTCGAGCGCCAGCGAGTCGGTCAGCGAAGGCGGGGTCCGTCGCGCGCTGCTCAGCGCGTTGCAGCGGGCGGCCGACTGGCAGATCGAGCACCTGGCGTTCGCGCCGTTCGGGTTAGGCGCGGGCAATCTCGTGCTGGAGGACAGCGCCGAGCTCATGGCGTCGGTGGCGGCGCAGCACGTCGCGCGCATGCGGTATCCGTCGCGCATTACCATCATCGTCGAGTCGCCGCTGGAGCTCGAGGTGTTTCAGTCGGCGCTCGCGAGGGCGGCGCGGTGATGCGGCCGCGCGTCATGGCAGCGGGCGCGATCCTGACGCTCTGGGCGGGCGGGCTGGTGACGTTGGCGCGGCGACAGTTCTCGGGCGGCGAGGCGGCGAAGTTGGCGCGCGCGGCGCTCTTCGTGTCACCGGGCGCCGACTATTACGAAGTGTCGGACGGGACGAGCCAGATCGGCTTCGCCTCGTCGACGATCGACACGTCCGAGACGCGCGTGCGCATCTCCGATGTCGTGGTTGCCAATGTGAGCGGGGGCGCGCGGTTCGCGGCGCGTCTCGAGGTATCGCTCACGCGGGCGCTGCGGCTGACCGGCTTCTGCTACGAGTTAGGCGCGGACGCGGGGCCGTACAAGGCGTGCGGCACGGTCGTGAACGACACGCTGTTGTCGCTCAGCATTTCGGCCAAGGATGCGCGGCCGGTCACGCGGCGCGTGAAACTGTCGGCTCCGCTGTTTCTGCCGACGATGGTGCCGATGGTCATTGCGTTAGGCGACCGGCCGAAGGTCGGGCAGCGCTTCACCTACGATGTGTTCGATCCGGCAACCGATTCCTCGTCGCTGACGACGATCGCGGTCACGGCCGAGTCGCTGTTCGTTCTGCCGGACAGTGCGACGTTCGACCGGACGGGGCGGCGCTGGATCGTCGCGCATCAGGATTCGGTGCACGCCTGGCACATCGAAGAGCAGAACGGCGGACGCCTCACGGGATGGATCGACGAGAGCGGCCGCATGGTGTGGGCCGATCCGATTCCGGGCATGCAGATGCGGCGGACGGCCTACGAGTTGGCGTACAGCAACTGGGCGCGCGCGACGCCGCGCGACGTCCGGGCGGACCCCACTCCTTCCACTACTCCATGATCCAGCTGCACGGACTCACGAAGCGATACGGCGCCTTCACGGCCGTGGACGCGCTCGACCTCGAGGTGCCGGCCGGCGAGCTGTTCGGCTTCCTCGGGCCTAACGGAGCGGGCAAGACGACCACGCTGCGCATGATTGCCGGCATCCTCCGTCCGACCAGCGGCACCGTCCGCATCGGCGGCATCGACATCACCGCCAACCCCACCGCGGCCAAGGCCAAGCTCGGCTACATCCCGGACCGGCCATTCATCTACGAGAAGTTGAGCGGCGCCGAGTTCCTGCGATTCGTCGCCGGGTTGTACAGCCAGGATGGCGCGGCCGTCGACCGGCGCATGGATGAGCTGCTCGCGCTGTTCGATCTGTCGGAGTGGAAGCACGAGCTGGTCGAGAGCTACAGCCACGGCATGCGGCAGAAGCTCATCATCGCCAGCGCGTTTCTGCACCGCCCCGAAGTGATCGTGGTGGACGAGCCGATGGTGGGACTCGATCCCAAGGCGTCGCGCATCCTCAAAGACCTGTTTCGCGAGTACACGCGGCGGGGACACACCATCCTCATGTCCACGCACACCCTCGAGATCGCCGAGGATGTGTGCGACCGCATCGCGATCATTCAGGGCGGACGCGTGCGGGCGTCGGGCACGGTGGCCGAGCTGATGGCGACCGCTGCCTCGTTAGGCCAGCACGATCTGGAGAGCTATTTCCTGCAGCTCACCGGCGAGCGCGCGGCGCGCGAGCTGGTCGAGGTGCTGGATGCCTGAGGCCGCGGCGAGCCAGGCGATCCCGTCGCCGACGCTCGCGCACGTGCTGTCGCCGAAGCTCCGCACGGTGCGGAACCGCCAGCGCGCGACCGCATCGGCGCGCGGCACGGCCTGGCGGTGGCTCTTGCTGGGCGTCATCGGCGTGGCGTTCTGGGCCGGCATCATGTTCGTGCTGGTGCGGCTGCTGCGGTACTTCAAGAACACGCCGGAAATCGGGGCGCTGCTGGCGGGCAAGCTGTTAGGCCTGGTGTTCCTCAGCTTCTTCGCGATCCTGCTGATTTCAAACATCATCACGGCGTTGTCGAGCTTCTTTCTGGCGCGCGACCTGGACATGCTCGCCTCGGCGCCGGTGGATTGGCTGACGCTCTACGGCGCGAAGCTGCTCGAGACGCTCGTCCATTCGAGCTGGATGGTCGTGCTGATGGCCGTGCCGATCCTCGCCGCCTACGGCTTCGTCTACGACGGCGGGGTGAGCTTCATCCTGCTCGCGTTAGGCACGATGCTGCCCTACCTGATCGTTCCGGCGGCGGTCGGCGCAGCCGTGACGCTGCTGCTCGTCAACGTCTTCCCGGCGCGCCGCACCAAGGATCTGCTCAGCGTCGTGACGCTCATCGCAGTGGGTGCGCTGGTGGTGCTGTTCCGGCTCCTGCGCCCGGAGCAGCTCGCCCGGCCCGAAGGCCTGCGGTCGCTGGTGGATTTCATCGCGCTCTTGCGGACACCGACGTCGCCCTTTCTGCCCAGCGACTGGGTGCAGCGCGCGATCATGACGGCGCTCACGGACCGGCTCGACGTCTTGCCGCTGTATCTGTTGTGGAGCACGGCGGCGGCCGCGGTGGTACTCGGCGCGATGCTCCACCGCGCGCTCTACGCCGGCGGATTTTCGAAGGCGCAGGAGAGCGCGCAACAGTGGGCGCGCACGGGCGTGCTCCCGCGCGCCGGCCGGCTGGCGCTCAGGCCGTTAGGCATTTTGCGCCGGGAGCTGGTGTGCAAGGAAGTGCGCGTCTTCTTTCGGGACACCACCCAATGGTCGCAGCTCATTCTGCTCGCCGTGCTCGTGGTGGTGTACGTGTTCAACGTGAAGTTCCTGCCGCTGCGGGGACAGGGCATCGGCTTCCTGCTCGTGAACGTGGTGCCGTTTCTCAATCTGGGGTTGTCGGGCTTCGTGCTCGCATCGATCGCGGCGCGGTTCATCTTCCCCTCGGTGAGCGTGGAGGGCCGCACGCTGTGGCTGCTCAAGTCGAGCCCGCTGCCGATGCGCGAGCTGCTGTGGTCCAAGTACTGGTGCGGCACGCTGCCCCTGCTCGGCTTGGCGCTGCTGATCGTCGGCGTGACCGATGCGCTGCTCCAGGTGAGCCCGTTCATCTTCGCCGTGTCCGTGTTCACGATCGCGTTCCTGACGTTCGCCGTCGCCGGCCTGGCGCTCGGGTTAGGCGCGATCTTCCCGCGCTACGAGTCGGAGAGCGCCGCGCAAATTCCGACCTCGTTCGGCGGCCTCGTGTTCATGTTGTCGTCGGCGGTGTTGATCGGCGCCGTGGTGCTGCTCGAGGCCCGGCCCGTCTACTCGTATCTGAGCCAGGAAGCGTTCGGCACGGTGGCCGATCCGACGGACATGGTCGTGGGCTTCTCGCTTGCGCTCGCGGTGTGCCTGGCGGGCACCTTCGTGCCGCTCTCGGTTGCCGTGTGGCGCCTCGAACGGCTGGAGCTGTAAGCCCGCAGGCCGTTAGGCCGCGAGCGTGGCGCCGCAGGCCGGACAGAAGCGCGCGCCGGGCTCCGTGACCTCCGCCCCGCAGCGCGCGCACGCCCCCGGCAGGAACCGGCCGCACGCCGAGCAGTAAATCGCATCGGCTTCCGGCCGCGGACCGCACGTGGCGCACGCCTTCCGCGGCGCGCGGTACGCCAGAATCATCGCTTCGACCTCGGCGTCGCTGACACTCGACGGCGCCGCGTCCTGCGCCCGGAGCGCGGCAAGCGCGTCGCGCGTGTACTCGGCTTTGAGCGCTGCGTAGTCGGAATCAGAGAGCTTCCCCGTTTCGCGGTCGAATTCGACTTCGCGCAGGGCGGCGATGGCATCGACCGGCGCGGGCGACGGGACTGCGTGCGGCGCGCCGGCGCCCGCGCGCGGCGCGACGAAGAGCGGCACGAGCACGAACGCGAGGGCGGCCAGGGCGAGCACCGTCCCCAGGACGAGCGCGATCATGCGTCGTCGCGCCGGACGAGCTGTTCGATGCGCGCCAGCTCGTCTGACGTCGCATTCACCGGCAGCTCGGTCACACGCTCCGGTTCGGCCGCGGGATGCCGCCAGCGCCGCAGCAGCGCGACCACTAGCGCGGTACCGCCGCCTAACGCAACGAACGGCATGAACCAGCCGGCCAGGTTGAAGCCGTGTTTCTCCGGCTCCATGAGCACCCGCTCGCCGTAGACGTTCACGAACGCCGCGATGATCTCGGAGCCGGAATAGCCGCCGGCGACCAGCGCCATCACGTCGCGGTGCATCGGCGGCGACACCTGGCACGAGAAGTCGGTGGTGCGACAGGTGAATATGTCCAGGTTGCATCCGCACTGGCAGTGGATCTTATGCTCCAGCGCGTCCCGTTGGACGTTGGTCATCGACGGACCGGTGCCGCGCGACGGAAGCTCCACCTTGTGATAGGCATTCTCGTTCATCGGCACGTTGGCCGTGCCCGTGTTCATGCCCTGCATGCCCTGCTGGGCCGGCAGCGCGCGGGCGAGCGATGCCGTCGCGATCCCTGCGCCTAACGAAGCGAGAAACTGCCGCCGGGTCGGCATCAGGACACCGCCTCTGCCTCGGCGCCCACGAATCCCGGCGCCAACGGGGCCACGTACCCCGCCTGCGCCCGGCGCCGTTCGGCCTGCGGCCACATCACGATCAAGCCGCCCAACGCCATGATCATCCCGCCATACCACACCCACCACACGAGCGGGTTGAACGTGATGCGCATCTCCGCCGTGTCCTCGCCGATCACGCCGGCGAGCACCGTGTACACATCCTCGTGCGGCTTGTCGAGAATTCCGACTTCCGTCGCCGGCTCGAACGTGGGGTTGCCCTGACTGTCGATGTACTGACGCTTCTCGCTCTTGATCATGCCCACGAACTTGCCGTTGCGCCGCGCCTCGAGCAGCACCGCGGTCGTGTGCCGGTTGAGCTCATCGTAGTCGGACACGCCCTGGCTCACGAACGTCCAATGATCGCCGAAGCCGTCTACCGCGGAAAACGTTTGCCCGGCGCGCAGCGTGACGTCGAATTCCTTCTTGAACGCGAGACCGGCGAACGCAGCGAACAGCACCACCACGCCGATGTGCACGATGTACCCGCCGTAGCGCCGGCGATTGCGCGCCACGAGACGGAAGAGCGCGATCACATACGGCTCGCCGTACATCCGGTGCCGCGCCGAGGTGCCCTTCTGGAATTCCTGCAGAATCGTGGCGAGCACGAATCCGCCCAACGCATACGACATCACGGAGTAGTAGGCGCGCATCCCGCCGGCCAGCAGCGCCACGCCCACGAGCACGCCGCAGATTACCGGGCCCGTGAACTGCCGGCGCAGGTTCCTAACGGAAGCCCGCCGCCACGCGATCAGCGGTCCGATCCCGGTGAGCGCGAGCAAGCCGAGGCCGAGCGGGATGTTCACCGAATTGAAAAACGGCGGACCCACAGTGATCTTCGTGCCGCGCACCGCCTCGCTCAGGATCGGGAACAGCGTCCCCCATAAAATCGAAAAGGCGATGCCGCACAACAGCAGGTTGTTGAACAGGAACGTCGCCTCGCGGCTCACCATGCTCTCCAGCTCCGCCGTGGCGCGGAGATCCGACAACCGCGTCGACACGAGATACGCCGTCACCGCAATCGCAATGACCAGGAAGCCGAGGAACCAATAGCCAACTTCGGATTGCGAGAACGCGTGCACGCTCGAGATCACACCGCTGCGCGTGATGAACGTGCCGAGGATGGAGAGCAGGAATGCCGAGA
>DASUHB010000079.1 GCA_036273715.1 Gemmatimonadaceae bacterium | reverse complement strand
GCTGCTCGCCGTGATCTGATCGCATTACGAGCAGACATTCTTGGGCGGTATCGTCTACGACACAGCGAGTTCATTGCTTGGATCACGGCAATTGGGGACGCACGGAAGAGCTCCCCTTGACGACGCGTTCTGGCACTGCCTAACGCGAAAATCCTGCGACTCGAGACACGGTAGACCGCCGTCAGGCCACCGGCTGGTCGGTCAGCCGTCGGGCTTGGCCTTCCTGCGCCTCCGGGCTGGGATGAAGTACTCGAATGGTTTGTCGTAGAGCTCCATGAACGTCGCGAGATCTATTGGGTCGATCCGACGCTCGCCAAGCTCGCACTTCGAGACGAAAGACACGGGACGGTCGAGTGCCGCCGCCACCTCGGCTTGCGTAAGGCCCGCCTCGACCCGCGCTTCGCGTACGCGACGGATCAGGGACCGATACTCAGGCTCATAGACAGCGCTCTTCCGGCGGCTGCGTGCCATCGGCGGATGATGAGCCCGCCCATGGATTTCCCCATGTTGGGGAATTACCTTCGGCGCAGTCTGCGGCGGCTCTCCTCCACGCGTGGCCGTTTTGCCCGCTCCGCGCCGCTGTACGCGTTGCCGGCGTGCCCAACGAATGACTCTGCCGAGGAGTTTCGACGTCTGTACGCTGCGCGACGATGTCAGGGCTGGCGCGATCGCCGAGTCTGACTTCGCCGCCGATCTGGCTCAGGTCGTGCGCGGTACCGCGCCGGCTGAGTACAAGGACGCCGCCAAGTTTTTCGAGAACACGTATCCGACGCGCGGCCTCAAGAACCTTCTGGCCAACGTCTGCCGACGTTTGAGCGGCGCCGGCGGCGAAGCGGCCTCCATTTTCCGCCTGGACACGCAGTACGGCGGCGGTAAGACGCACGCGCTCATCGCGCTTGTCCACGCCGCACGCGGCATGGCCGGCGTTAGGAACGTCGCCGAGTTCCTGGATCCGGCGCTCGTGCCGAACCGCGGCGTGCGCATCGCGGCCTTCGACGGCGAGAACGCTGATCCGCTCAACGGCCGTACCATGGACCAAGATCGGCGCGCGTACACGCCCTGGGGCGAGATCGCGTGGGCGCTTGCCGGTGCGGCTGGATACGAACGCGTTCGCGCGAGCGACGAGCATCGCGTCGCTCCCGGCGCGGACACGCTCCGCGAGCTCTTCGGTGGAGAGCCGACGCTGATCCTGCTCGACGAACTTTCCGTCTATCTGCGCAAGGTCAAAGGGCTCGCCGGTGCGCGCGACCAACTGTCGGCGTTCCTCTCCTCGCTCTTCAAGGCGGTCGAGAGCGCGCCTAACGCGGCGCTCGTCTACACGTTGGCTATCGGGAAGGACAACCGAGCCCCCGACGCCTACGGCGAGGAGAGCGAGTTCATTGCGGCGCGGATGGCCGAAGCCGAAAGCATCTCGGCGCGTAAGGCAACGCTGCTGAATCCGACGGAGGATGACGAAGCCGCCCAAGTGCTGCGCCGTCGGCTGTTCGCATCGATCGACGAGTCGCGCATCCCGGCGGTGATCGATGCCTACCGAGTGCTATGGAAGCAGCACGAGGCCGGTCTGTCGCCGGAGGCGGCGCACCCGGACACGTTAGACGCGTTCCGCGCCTCCTATCCGCTCCACCCGGATCTGCTCGACACGCTCACGGAAAAGGCCGCCACGCTCTCCAACTTTCAGCGCGTGCGCGGGATGTTGCGCCTGGTCGCGCGCACGGTTGTTCGTGTGTGGGAGCAGAAACCGGACGACGCCTTCGCCGTTCACGTCCATCATATCGATCTCGCGTACGAGCCGGTTCGCCAGGAGATCGTCACGCGGCTCGGGCTAACGCAGTACGCGCCGGTGCTCAAGCGCGACGTGGCAGGCGACGGCGGCGGTATGTCGCTCGCGGAGCAGATCGATCGCGATCACTACCGCGGACTGCCCCCGTACGCCACGTACGTGGCCCGAACGATCTTCGTGCACTCGCTCGCGTTCAACGACCAGCTTCGCGGCGTGTCGCCGGAGGAGCTGCGCTTCTCGATGATGGGCCCCGGCATCGACGTCAGTTTCGTCGACGATGCACGCAAACGCTTCGTTGCAGAGTCGGCATTCCTCGATGACCGGCCGGGCGTGCCGCTCCGCTTTCTCGCTGAAGCCAACCTGACACAGATCATCCGACGCCAGGAGGCCCAGGTCGATTCCGGCGACGCGCGTGGGGAATTGCGCCACAAGATCGAAGAAATTTTCAAGGGCACGGCGACGACCACGTTCAGCCTCGTTGCGTTTCCGGGCGGCGCGTACGAGGTGCCCGACGAGATCGGCGACGGCCGGCCGCTCCTCGTGGTGATCGGTTACGACGCGGTATCGATTCCTGCCGTGGTAGATGCGGTGCCGCACCTCGTTGAGCGGATTTTCAATCACAAAGGGGCGGACGATCGAGCACTGAGGGGCAATCGCAACGCGCTCGTCATCGTGACGGCGGACGAAGCACGCAAAGAGGAAATGCGGCACCGCATGGTTAGGCGACTGGCACTCCGGGAGCTCAAGAAGGCCGAGCGCATCGGCGAACTCGCGGATCATCAGCAGGCGAAGGTACGCGAGCTCGAGTCCAAATCAGAGACGGACGTGGCTCTGGCGATTCAGCAGTGCTATCGCCACGTGTTCTACCCCTCTCGCGCCGATCGTGTGGCGAACGGCGTGGATCTCGGCCATACCGCGATCGACGTCCCGTCGGCGAGCGCAAGTCCCGGCGTTGGGCAACGACAGGTGGAACGCGCGCTACGCGACTTGAGAAAGCTGCGGACCACGGAAGACGAGCCGGACTCGCCAGCCTACATCCGCGATCGCACGCCACTCAAGAAGGGTGAGATGACGACGAGGGCCCTGCGCGAGGAATTTCGGCGCGATCCTGGGCTTCCGATGCTCGTGGGCGACGACGTGTTCGTGCGCGGCATCCGGCGCGGGATCGAGCAAGGCGACTTCGTCTATCGAAGTGGGGAGCTCCTCTATGGTCCTGGCGATCCGCAGGCCGCGATCGCGGTGGACGAGCAGTCGTTCGTGTTCACAATGCGGTTCGCGAAGGAGCGCGGCATCTGGCCGCGGCCGGCGCCTGTGCCGGAGCCGCCACGCGGCGCCGAACGCCTAACGGGGGAGTCGGGCTCTGGTGGGCTGGCCGCTCAGGTTCCGCCTCGAGTCGTAGATGGGTCGCAGGCGGTGCTCGGTGGTGAGGCCCTATCAGAGGAAGGCGTGTTGAGAGAAGCGCTGGCGCGCATCTGGGAGCAGGCGCGCGGACGCCGACTCGAGCGGCTGCAGAGCCTGAACATTCGCATGTTCGATGCGGGCGACGCGTTCAAGCTGCTTGGCGTAATCGGAACGGTGCAGGGCGCCACCAAGACGGTAACGCTCGAGGGCGAGTACGAGACAACAGAAAGTGGCGTGTTCCAGTTCAAGTTCGAGGGACCAACCACCGACGCGCAGGCGCTGCGGGAATTTCTCGAGCCACAACTCCGGGCGGCTGCGGAGAAAACCCTCACGGCGGAGTTCGCATTGCGGATGGAAAACGGCTTGTCGATGACCGGCGACGCCGCCGAGCGCCTAACGGATCGGTTGGCGCGCTACGTCGCGGGCGCCGCGCAGGTGACCGCAAGCATCGGAGTGGGAAGCGTTTCGGGTCGGGTCGCGACATGACGCGCGCTCATCTTCGACTTGCGGCCGTTGAGGCGCACGACTCGGCGCCCAAGTACGAACTGCGGATGCGCACGTACGGGGCGGGCGACGAGGAGCTCGAGGTATGGCAACTGCCCTCGCCGGCAACGCCGCAGCTGCGGTGGGCGGTGCGCATCGCGGGGCTCCGCGGCCGGAATCTCGGTCTGGTGGAACATCGCGTGCTCCGGCGACTGGCCGGTGCGGGCATACGACTCGCACCTCGGCATTCGTTAGGCTCGGTGGGTCAGGGTCCGACGGCGCACGGAATAGACGAACATCTCGCGCTGGTGCTTGGGCTGCTGTTTCGGGCGTTGGCGCCGATGCGCAGGCGCGAGAGCATGTTGCGAGTGGCCGAAGGAATCGAGGCAATGGGGCAAGAGGAAGCGGCTTATTGGCTCGGGATGGCAATGCATCGGGTGAATCCGCGCCGCGTCTTGAGCGCGCTCCGGATGCTGTTGACCGATCCGGCTCACCGCGTGGACGTGAATCGATGAGCGGCCGGCGGTTGATCGAAGACTGGCTGCCGATTGCTGAGTTAGGCGAAGAAAGTGTGCGGGAGCGCCGATCGATGACGGCCTTACCGCCTACCTACTATCTGCATGTGTGGTGGGCAAGACGACCGTTGGTGGCATCGAGGGCGGCGATATTGGGGTCGTTGCTGCCGGCGGACGCGGATCGGAAGAAGTTCATGCATGTGCTCGGGATTCACGG
>DASUHB010000078.1 GCA_036273715.1 Gemmatimonadaceae bacterium | reverse complement strand
AACGCACTCAGGCGGGCGTTCAACTCCGCGTGCTGCTCGGGCGTCATCATCGGTTCGCCTCCACGGGTGGGATGATCACCTTCGCCAGGGGTTCGAGCCCGGCCTTCGCGTACACGGCCGTGAGCCGGGTGTGAAACTCGGCCGGGCGCGGGGCTCTGCACCAGTGGGCAGGACGCCGACGCGGTGACACCCACGCAGGGCAACGGCGCGAACCAGCCGCAAGGCTACCTCGCCGTGCCCGGGCTGCCGGTGCAGGTCGAGAGCGGGGCCGCGTTCGCGAGTGGGGCGACGTTGCAGAGCGACAGCACCGGGCGGGCGATCACGTGGGCGAGCGGGCCGAAGCTGGCGCGGGCACTCGAAGCGGCGTCGGCGGCGGGACAGATCAAGTGGGTCGTGTTCCTGAGCGGGCGTTGAGTTAGGCCAAGCATCAGCGAGCGAATCGCCGGTGACGTTCGTCAAACGGGTATCTTGCGCGGCCTGGCGCAATGCGGAACATTGGTACCCAACCACTCCGGGCATTCACACCCCATGTCACGCTACTTCAAGCTCAAGGCAACCACATTCGTCCCGGACCCGGCGCTCGATTGGCTTCGCGCGGGCGACGTCTTTATCGGTGAGACCGTTCCGAATCGCCCTGGCTTGGTCCAGCTGGCTCATCCGACAGACCCGGGCAAGTCCTATGCGGTTAGGAGCGAGGACGTCGACGAGGTGTCATGAATCTGTCGTTTTGGAAGCGCCGCGAGGTGGCGTCCGTTCTGACTGAGCAACCCGTTCCAGCCCAGACCCGACGTCCGATTGACCTGCGGTGGCAACCGATTCTTGCCGACGCGCTGGAGGCAACACGCTGGTGGCTCGACCGCCATACTGTCCAGCAGCTGGCTAACGGTGACGTATGCGTGTGGTGGCGCATCAAGGATGATGATAAACCATCCGCTCAATTCCTTCGCCAGCACATCCGCAAGGAGGACTTCGCGGTCAAGACTGTTGCCGTCGTCATCCCCGACGAGGCACCGCCAATCATCGAACGGCGGCAGTCCCCTGAGTGGCAGACGTCGGAGCCAGGCGGCGCGGTGCGTTCCGTCGTTGGGCTTCTCTGGTTCGAAGCAACGGTGATTGCGGGGGAGCGTGCCGAGAAGCAGCCAAACATCGACGGTCGTTGGGTTAGCACGGCTGGAACTCTCGAACTGCGTCTCGACCTACAGCGGCGGGGGGTCAACTTAGAAGGGCATGCCGACCTGATCACCGCAGAGAGCACTTCGCGCTTTCGCGTCATTGCTGTGCTAACAGACGCGGACACGTTTATGATGGAGCTGCATCGAGATCCTGAACCCCTGGCTTACTTTCGCGTTGCGGTGGCCATTATAGGCGACGGGGCCGTCCTTGAGACGCTGGTGATACGCTCGGACATGGAGCCAATACCGTTCACGCTGAGGCGCCCCGATGACGATTTTTCTCCACAGTACGCGATAAACATCACGACGGAGCAATATCATCGGGGCCGTCCCTTCGAGGGTTTGCCGTGGTACAGCCGCATCGGCGATCTGCTCTTCACCTTCAGCTTTGTTCAACTTACGGACGAGCGAAGCCTTAGCGCCCTTCACGGAGTTGCCGAAATGGTTGGACGAAACGAAAGGCAAGTTCTCCCGATCAAAGGAGCCATTGCGGCTGTGTTAGATAGCGGTGCGCGGCCGAGTGTGGAAATGTTGATCGGCGATCACTACAAGTTCTCTGGCTACCTGGCCGAGACCAACGTACTGCGCGGCTTCGCTGAAGATCATGACCATCGCCTACCGATGGTGATAGCCCGACAAGGGAATCCGGAAATGCTCGCAGCGATTCGGGAGCCGGATCACTCTTAGCTCGCGACGCGTGACCCAAGCATGGCAACACCCGACGGTTAGTTTGGCCTGGCGTTCGTCCGCGAATGCGGCGATAAGGTCTACTTCATGCCCAACGGGCGCACCGTCGTCCAAGTTCGCCTAACCGCCCGCGATCTGAAGCGGGTCGCGGCGCTGGCTGCCAGTGACGGCGTGACGGTGTCCGAGTTCGTGCGATGGCTGATCCGGCGAGAGTTGGGCGAGGAGCGACGTGCAACGCGCAGTCACCAGCCGGCAGTTTCTCCGGTCGCGTCTGGCAAGAAGAACTCGACTGCTATCCCGCCACCACCGAAGTAATTGTCGGCCATCTTGATCTCACCTCGCGGGTACTTGCCGCCGAACAGTGTAAGGATGTAGTGATCGTGCGCCTTCTTCACGGCGTCGCGAAACGAGCTTGACCGGCCGAGCGTGTCGATGTCAGGTGGCAGGATGATGTGAAGCGGGTCCGTCTCTGGGTTGCCGCCCTGCGGTAGCGAAGCGCGAACGGCGTAGCGCCCGGCGTAGATGTCCTCGTTGAACAACGTGAAGCCAAGGACACCGACGAAGTAGCGCTCGCCTTCCTTCTCACCTTCCTGCTTCTGCTCGAACGAGAAGAACTCGGCCCGCATCTGCTTAGTCGCAGGCCGTGTTGAAACCGGGACGCGTCCGACCTCTACACCGTCAACTTCGATCACGAATGCATAGTCACCAATGGTCGGGAACTTCGCTGTACTCAACGAAAAACGCACTGGTAGGTGAACCTCGCCGCTCGGCGCGCGGAGCGTCGTTTGCTCATTCTCGATGAGCGGTGGCGAATCGTGAGCGCCAGTCACGCGCACCGAAAAGCGGTGCTTGCCCTCCGTGAGATCATCGCCAGCCACGATGAACACGAGCGACAGCCCTTCGAGCGGAACGCCCGACCTGGGCTGAACCGTCGCGATCTCGCCGACCTGCTGTCGAGCGGACACGTTGCCGTTGGTGGTATTAACGTCGAGGCCGAGAACTGAAAAGGCTAAATGCATGGTGAATTACCACTCCGCTTGGCCTGATGTTCTGCGCTCTGCCCGTGCTCGTCAGGGAAAATTAGTCCTGCTCAGCGTAGGGCGACAAGCATCAGGGCTGGTCGCCCTACGCTGACGTTTTCTTCGGTGGTCCAGAATCACGGCCCGATCGCATTTCTTCGCTTGTTCAAAAATCTGTTCAAACGGGGCCTGTTCAAGCACCTGTTCAAGCGCAGGTGAGCGCAGGTGGGCGTCGTTAGGCTCACGTAGAAAGGAAGAAGGGTGCCCATGAGCCTAACTGAGCACCCTTCTCGGTTTTATGAGTCCGCTGCTCTAACCAACTGAGCTAAGGGCCCGCAACAAACGTAAGGTACTCCGGCGTGTCAGCCTGTCCACTGCAGACTCCAAACGCCCGCGTCAGGTTCCCGAGGAGTCGCACGGCGTGGATCTGCCCGGGCTGCGCTCGGCGCCCGATCCTGACGCGCCCGCGACCGCGATGTAGATTCTCGTGCGTCCGACGGGCGATCGCCGCGCCGGCGGTTTTGCGATGTCGAACATCCACCACGTCGAGGATCGGTCATGCGGGATTTTGCGGGAGCGGGGATGAGAAGTCGGCGGGGCCGCGCGACGGGCGTCGCGCTCGCGACCGTCGCGGTGATGGCCTGCGGCGGGTCGCAGAAAGCGCCGAAGTCCGCGGGCGACTCGACGGCGGCAGCGGCGAACGCCACGCCCAAGGGATGCGACGCCGGCAACGGCGGCATCACGCTGCCCCCGGGGTTCTGCGCCTCGGTGTTCGCCGACAAGCTCGACCACCCGCGCCACCTGGTGGTTGCGCCTAACGGAGTCGTCTACGTGAACACGTGGCACCCGCGCCGGGGCGGCGAAGGCGGCAACAATGACAGCGCCTGGAGGGGCGGCGCCATTGTCGCGCTCCGCGACACCACCGGCGATGGGCACGCCGATGTCACCGACTCCTTCGGCGACAGCGCCACGGCCGGCGGCCACGGCGGCACGGGCATCGCGCTGCACGGCAACTCCCTCTACGCCGAGGAGTCCGACCGCATCGAGCGGTACGCGCTGCCCAGCGCCGGCATCGTGCCCGCGGGAAAACCGGCCGTCATCGTGTCCGGCATGCCGTTAGGCGGCAACCATCCGATGCACGCCTTCGCCATCGATTCCTCCGGGGCGATCTTCGTCGAGATGGGCTCGGCCACCAACGCCTGCCAGGTGCGAGACCGCACGCTCCATTCGCCGGGCCACATGCCGTGCACGGAGCTCGCGACGCGCGGCGGCATCTGGCGCTTCGACGGCAATCGCACCGGCCAGCGGTTCTCGCCGTCGGCGCGGTACGCCACCGGCATCCGCAACGCCGTCGGCATCGCCTTCACGCCTAACGGAGAGCTCTTCTCGACCCAGCACGGCCGCGATCAATTGGCGGGCAACTGGCCGGAACGCTACACCAACGAGCAGAGCGCCGAGCTCCCCGCGGAAGAGCTGCTGCACATCGAGAAGGGCGCCGACTACGGCTGGCCCTACTGCTACTTCGATGGCGCGCAAAAGAAGCTGATGCTCGCGCCCGAGTACGGGGGCGATGGAAAGAAAGAAGGGATCTGCGCGACCAAACGCGGGCCGGTCGCGTTCTTTCCCGGTCACTGGGCGCCGGATGGCCTCACGTTCTACGGCGGCTCGTCATTCCCATCGCACTACAAGGGCGGGGCATTCATCGCGTTCCACGGCTCGTGGAATCGCGCGCCGCTGCCGCAAGCCGGCTACCTGGTGGCCTTCGTCCCGTTCGACGGCGACACGGTGAGTGCGCCGTACGAGATTTTCGCCGATGGCTTCGCCGGAGCGAACAAGCAGCCGGATGCGGCGGCGCATCGGCCGACCGGTGTCGCCGTGGGCCCCGACGGGGCACTGTACATCAGCGACGATGCCCACGGCCGCGTGTGGCGCGTGACGTATCATGGCGCCGGCGGCCGCTAGCCTAACGCGCCACTGCGGCCCGCGGCGTGTCCACCGTGTTGCGCGCTGCCTCCGACAGGGGCGCGTCGAGCAAGGCCTCGATCGCCATCTCGGGCGCGGGCGCATCCGGCAAGGCGCGCGCGTGCACGCCGAACGTGCGCTTGAGGTCGGCGCGCAGCGTACTCGCTTTGCCGTAGCCCAACGTCTTGGCCACGCCGTCGCACGTGCGGATGCCGTCGTAGAGCAGCCGATACGCCGTGAGCACGCGCGCGGCGCGCAGAATGATCTTGGGCGTCGGCAGGCCGGCGCGCATGAAGTGTCGTTCCACGGTGCGGCGGGTCATGCAGGCGCGCGTTGCGATCACCGAGACGTCGGCGCGCGCGTCGTCATCGTGGATGCCCTGTTCGACGGCCGCGCGCAGCCGGCGTGGGAGCGGGGCGAGCAGCGCCACGAGGCGCGCCTGCGCGCGATGGGTGATGGATGCGCGAACGAGCTCGCCTAACGCAGCCGACAGGTGGTGGGTCGAGTCGTCGACGCCGGCGAAGACCGCGCTGCGGACGCCGGCGCCGCCGAGGTCGAGCAGCAGACGCGCCGTGTCCGGCCGCAGCTGCGTGTACAACAGCCAGCGCACGCACGCGTGGCGGCGTACGGTCTGGAGCAGCTGCGGCTCGTCCAGCGATTGGTCGAGCAGCGGATCGAGCACGACAATGTCGGCGCCGTTCGCGCGCATGGCGGCCTCGAGCTGGACGAGCTGGCCCACGACGACGGCGGCGCACCCCGGCGGCGCCACGTTCCGCACCCTGGCGACATGATACGCCGGTACGGCGATGCTCAGCTGCATCTGGACGCGGTCCTCGATTCCGAGTGTGGCGGTGCGGGGTGACACCTGTTTCGAGATAGGAATATCTGACTCGCGCGCCAGACCGTGGCACGTTAGTCCGTCTTGCGTAAGGCATCGCGAGGGCGGTGGCGTCGCGAATCGGGACGTGCTGTCGCATTGCGGGACTTGCGCGCGGCGTCAGTGGCGATCGATTGGTGCCGCGTCGTCCTGTACAGTTCGCCATCGCCGGCGTCACAAGCTCGGCCGCGGCCGCCTACGTTTGGTTGCACCGCGGCGTGCGGCGACGCGCCGGTCGGCGAACCTCCTGCCCCGAGACCCTTTCTTCATCGTCTCATGCCCGACTTGCTCATCCGCATCAAGCGCGCGACGGATGGGGCCGCCGCCCTCACGTGCGTGCGCGCCGACGGATCCGTCACCTGGCAACGCCAGCCGGGTTCGTTAGGCGCGTTCTTTCCCACCCACGATCTGACGCACTATGCGGTCGAGACCACGCTCGGCTACCGCCAGGGCTTTTACGGCCTGATCGCCGACGGATGGGAGATTTCCGATTTCGAGACCGCCAAGGGCGATATTCCGCGCGAAGCGCGTGAAGCCGAGCTCGTCGTCGGTGTGTTCGAGATGGAGCTGCGGATGGGCCGTGACTGGTCGGGCGACGAGTTGCGTGAGCAGGGGGAGCGCTATGCGTCGAGCACACGGCCCGAGCGCGCCCGGATGCCGCTGCCGCCGTTGACCGACGACGACATCGCGCGCGTCCGCGCGCTCCGGGCGGCGGTGTTCGAGCAGTGGGAGGCCGTCGTCCCCGGCGGCACGCTGGAACTGGCGTTCTCGCGACCCACCTGACAGAATCCAGCGCATGCGACTCACACCCCTCGTTGCTCTCGCCTGCGCGTTGACGCTGCTCCCGGCCCCGACGCCTTCCACGCCGCCCGGCGGCCTAACGGGATTCTCCGCTGCCGGCGCCCGTGCCGAACGTGGCTGGGAAACCAAGTTCAAGGCGATACCGTCGCCGGACAGCGAGCGCGCGTACATGCGCCACCTCACGGCGCGGCCGCACCACGTCGGCTCGCCCTACGACAGCGCGAACGCCCAATGGATCCTGGCGCACTTCAAGTCGTGGGGACTCGACGCGCACATCGAACGCTTCGAGGTGTTGTTCCCGACGCCGAAGGAGCGTCTCGTGGAGTTGGTTGGGCCGACGCATTTTCGTGCGTCGCTGCTCGAACCCACAGTGCCGGGCGATCCGACCTCGTCGCAGCACGCGGAGCAGCTGCCGACGTACAACGCCTATTCCGCGGACGGCGACGTCACCGGGCCGCTCGTGTACGTGAACTACGGTCTGCCGGCCGACTACGACGAGCTCGAGCGCCACGGCGTGTCGGTGAAGGGCGCGATCGTCATTGCCCGCTACGGCAACTCGTGGCGCGGCGTCAAGCCGATGGTCGCAGCGGAACACGGGGCAGTGGGCTGTCTCATCTATTCGGATCCGGCCGACGACGGCTACGGCCAGGGCGACACGTATCCGAAGGGTCCGTACCGTCCGCGCGAGGGTGTGCAGCGGGGCAGCGTGATGGAAATGCAGCTCTATCCGGGCGACCCGCTCACGCCCGGCGTGGGCGCGACGCACGATGCCAAGCGGTTGTCGCGTGCCGACGCGCCGACGATCACCAAGATTCCGGTGCTCCCGATCTCGTACGGCGACGCGCAGCCGCTGCTGGCTGCGTTAGGCGGTCCGGTGGCGCCCGAACCGTGGCGCGGCGGGCTCGGCATCACCTATCACCTGGGCTCGGGACCGGCGCGCGTCCACCTCGTGGTCAAATCCAACTGGGACATCAAGCCGGTCTACGACGTGATCGCCACCATTCGCGGCAGCACCGCGCCCGACGAGTGGATCGTGCGCGGCAACCATCACGACGGGTGGGTGAACGGCGCCGAAGATCCGACGGCGGGGCAGGTCGCGATGATGGAAGAGGCGCGCGGGTTAGGCGCGCTGCTCGCGCAGGGCTGGCATCCGCGGCGCACCATCATCTACGCGGCCTGGGACGGCGAGGAACCGATGCTGCTCGGATCCACCGAGTGGGTGGAGGAGCACGCGGACGAGCTGCGCCAGAAAGCCGTCGCCTACATCAACAGCGACACGAACGACCGCGGCTATCTCTTCGCGGGCGGCACGCCGTCGCTGGCGCCGTTCATCAGCGACGTCGCCAAGGATGTCGAGGATCCGGAGACCCATCTGTCGGTCTGGAAGCGCCGCAAGCTCGCCGACATCCGCCAGGCGCGGTCCGACGAGGCGCGGGCCGAAGCCCGCTCGAGCGACGTGCTGCGGGTCGGTCCGTTAGGCTCGGGATCCGATTACTCGGGGTTCGTCGATCACATCGGGATCGCCTCGTTGAACATCGGCTTCGGCGGCGAGAGCGAGGCCGGCGGCGTGTACCACTCGATCTACGACGACTACTACTGGTACACGCATTTCGGCGACACGTCGTTCGTGTACGGCCGTGCGCTGTCGCAGATCGGCGGCACGGCGGTGATGCGGCTCGCCGATGCGGACGTCCTGCCCTACGACTTCGTGACGCTGGCGTCGACGGTCCAGCGCGAAGTCGCCGATCTGCAGCATCTGCTCACGACGGAGCAGGCGGCGACGGTCGAGCAGAATCGCGAGATCCAGGAGGGGGTGTTCGCGGCCACGTCGGACCCATGGCATCCGACCAGCGCACCGCCGGCTGCGCCGGTGCCGCCCTATCTTGGCTTCGCGCCGCTCGAGAACGGTGCGGACTCGCTGACGCACGCGTCGATCCGCTACGCCAAAGCCTTCAACGCGCTGGCCGCCAACACCTCATACGGCGCCGGCGCGGCGGCCGGCGTGAACGCGCTGCTGCTGCAGGCCGCCCGGCGCCTAACGGACAAGCGCGGGCTGCCGGGCCGTCCGTGGTACACGTTCGAGCTCGAGGCGCCGGGCTTCTACACGGGGTACGGCGCGAAGACGATGCCCGCGGTGCGGGAGGCGATCGAGCAGCGCAAATTCCCGCTGGCACAGGAGCAGATCGCCGTCGTGGGCGCCGTCCTCGACGCGGAAGCCGCGTTAGTCGACTCGGCGGCCCGCCTGCTGGGCCCGCGCACGCCGTAAGGCGAGCGCTACTCTTCGGCCGCGCCGCCGCTCCGGGCCACCTGGTCGGCGCGGATTTTCGCGGCGTCGAACCGGCGCGCGCCGGCGAGCATCTTGTCGATGGTCTCGTCGAAATCGGCCTCGCCGCGCTTGAACCGCAGCGGATTGAGCCGCGCGACGACGAACGCCCGCAGGTACGGGCTCTCGAAGCCGCGCGACTTGAGGCTCGCGACGGCCGCCGTCACCGCGTCGTTGAGCTCGAGCAGTTTCGCGGCGCGTTCGCGGCGCACGTCGAGCGCGCGCGACAGCTTCATGGCCAGGAACTTGTCGCACCGCTTGAGCACCGGGTGGTACGCGCCGCCGGCGAAGCGCCCGTTCTCCTGGTAACAGAAGCCGAGTGTGATGAGCGCGGCCTGTTCGAACTCGATGGCGTACTCGCGCTCGGGGCGGTCCTCGAGGTCGGCGAGCGCGACGGCGAGGCGCGACACTTCGAGGGCGCGCTCGCGCAGGTTGTGCGCCTTCTCGGTGTTGAGCAGCAGAATGCGGTGCGCGACCTCCGGCTCGGGAACCACCAGCGCGACGATGCTCTTCGCGCCTAACCGGCGCATCGCGCCTAACCGGTGATAGCCGTTGGGCGTCCAGTACCGTCCGTCGGCGCCGGGCACCGCGGTCACCGGGTCGACGTACCGGTCGAGCCGGTCGATGGCGTCGGCGAGGCGTGTGACGTGCGCATCGGACAGATCGCGCTGGAACGGCGTGGGCTCGACCGCGTCGATGGGCAGCGCCGCCAGGATCTGCCAGTGGCTGCCCAACGGATCGCGGTAGATGCCCAGCACCGAGCCGCCGTCGTCGGCGATGCGCGCCGCGAGCGCATCCACGGCGGCGGGGTGCGCGGCGCCGGCGAGCCGGCGGGCGTCGAGGCCGCGCGACTGCGGGTCGGCCTGGACCTTCTTGCGTTTCGCTCGTGGCATGCGGGCGCGCCTAGTCGAGGTGCAGGTGGTACGCGGCGACGGCATTGTCGCGCATCACCATTCGTGCCAGCTGCTCGGCGCGGGTCCGGTCGATCTCGCCGTCGCGCATCATCCCGGTGAGCGCCATCGCCAGCGCGCGCCGCGCCGTCCTCGTGCCTAACCAGGCCGATTCCGCCCAGCCGTAGGCCGGCGCGTCATCGAAGGCATCGGTGCCGAACAATACCTTGTCCGGCCATTCGCCTAACCACTGGCGCAGCACGCGCGCCAGCTCGGCCGGCTCGAGGATGAGCGTCATCGCCGAAATGTCCGTGTACACGTTGGGCTTGGCGAGCAGCGTCTGCGTCTCATCGATCAGCGGCCACCCGCCGTGGATCAGAATGATCGTCGTCCCGCGCAGCGTCGAGTCGTCGAGCGCCGGCTCGAGCAGGTGCGGCGCGCTGCCCGCGGCGTCGTAGAAGCCGCCGTACGTCTCGAGACAGTGGATCTGCACGGACATCCCGTCGCGGCCGGCCTGCCGCACGATCACCCGAAAGAGATAGTCCTCGAGCGCCTTGTACTCGACGTGCGTCGGCGTGCCGCCCGACACGTAGCGCGCGTACACCCGTCGCGCGAGGACGGGGTCCGGGTCGTCGAAGTCGAGCGGCCGCAGATACGCCGCTTCGAACTTGATCGACACGGCGCCGCCGGCGCGCTGCCGCTCCAGGGTGGGCGCGACGACGCGCGCCACGTAGTCCTCGAGCGACGTGGGCAATGCGCGCAGCCCGAGGTCGCGCATGTAGCGGCGGAGCAGCGTCGTCTCTTTCGGGTAGAGCGAGCGCGTGTCGGGCGTGCGCGATGCTTCGGCGCGCGTATCGAGCGGCAGCATGAGCGCATCGTCGAACGCCACCCAGCGAAAGCGCGGCGGCGAGAGACCGGGACCGAGCGCGATGCGGTTGGCCATCATCTCATCGATGCCGGATCGATCGAGCACCCACTCGGGGAAGTGCGCCCCCTCGCGTTGGGCAACGCTGCGTTGGGCGGACGCGAGCGCATCGCGGTAGGCGGCGCCGGTGTCGGTCGACGTCACGCCGTACAATGCGCGTTGGGCATCCCGCCATTCGGGATTGTCGGGGCGAAGACGCGCCTGGAGCGGGAAGGGCGGGACGCCGTCGAGCGGCAGCGCATCGAAGTCGGTGTCGGGCGGCGCACCGGACGGGACCGGAAGCATCGGGTGCGCGTGGCTGTCGATCGCCTGGATGCCGTCGATGTACGCCGCGAGCGACGAGTCGACCGGCGTCTGCGCGAAGGCGGCGCGTCCGAGCAACGACGCGCAGAGGGCAACGACGAGTGTGCGACGGGTCATGATGATCGTGAAAGAGGCGCTGATGCACCGACGGTCGAGCCACCATGAATCTCTCATCCCGCCGGCCGGGCGCCAGAGGTCGCCGGCAGGATGCCGCGGCCTCCCCCCTTGACATTCTATGGGAGAGGTTTTTTCTTCCCCATGTCGTTCTATGGGGCGCGCGCGGCGTCCGTCCGGAACGTGTGCTCTCTCGAGGTGATGGATCATGGCGACTGATACGGAAACGGTCGAGCTGCTCCAGGGCACGCTCGATGTGCTCGTGCTCAAGGCGTTGTCCTGGGGACCGACGCACGGGTACGGCGTCGCGCGCTGGCTGCAGGACGTGACCGACGATGCGCTGCGCATCGAGGAAGGGTCGCTCTATCCGGCGCTGCACCGTCTCGAGAAACGCGGCTTCGTGGAAGCGAGCTGGGGGCTGTCGGAGAACAATCGTAAGGCAAAGTACTATCGGATCACGGTGCGCGGGCGGCAGCAGTTGCGGCAGGAAGCGTCGTCGTGGTCGGCGTTCGCCGCCGCGGTGGCCAAGGTTCTGACGAGCACCAAGCGCCCGGCCTGGGCGTAGCGCGCGACGATGCCGATGCCCGCGCAGCGTCCGAATCCATCGTGGTTTCGCTACGTCGCGTTCTGGCGCAGCGACCCGCGCGGCGAGCTCGAGCAGGAGCTGTCCTTTCACCTCGAGGCGCGCGTCGACGAATACATCGCGAGCGGTCTCGATCCGGCCGCCGCTCGCGCTCGCGCCGTCGAGCGCCTGGGCAACCTCGCCCGCGTCCGGAATGATTGCCAGCGCATCGAAGACCAATATGCCAGGAGACGATCGATGAGCGACGCGCTGTCGGGCGCGGTGGCCGACCTGCGCCACGCGCTGCGCCAGCTCGCGCGCCAGCGGGCGTTTGCGGCGGCGGCCATCGCGTGTCTCGTGTTAGGCATTGGCGTCAACACGGCCATCTTCTCCGTGGTCGATGCCGTGCTCTTCCGGCCGCTGCCGTTTCGCGATCCGGGGCGGCTGGTGATGGTGGGTGAAGGCCTTCCGGCGATCAGCGACGCGAACTTCGGGACGATTTCGACGCCGGATTTCGGCGATTTCGCGACGCTCGACGGCAGCGTCTTTACGTCGGCCAGCGTCTTCGATCGGGTCTCGTCCACCCTCACCGGGGGCGAGCAAGCCGAGCGATTGTCGGGACTCGAGGTGTCGTCCGGAGTGTTTCGCGTGCTCGGCGCGGCTCCCGCGTTAGGCCGGGCGTTCCAGACGGGGGACGATGCGCCCGGGTCGCCGGACGCGGTGGTCTTGAGCGATGCGCTGTGGCGGCGCCGCTTCGGCGCCGATCGATCGATCGTCGGCCGGACGATCGCGCTCGACGGCAAACCGACGACGGTGCTCGGCGTGATGCCGCGCGAGTTCACGTTCCCGCTGCCGGGGCTCGGTCTCGAGCCCGCCGCGTTTTTCGTGCCGTTGCGCATGACGTCGGACGTGATGCAGGGGCGCGGGAATTCCTTCAACGCGTACATGGTCGCGCGGCTGGCGCCCGGCGTCTCGGTGGAGAACGCAACGGCGGCGGTGGGCACGATCGCCGCGCGCCTGCCCTCGCTCTATCCGAATTTCTATTCGCCCAAATTCCGCGTCACTGCCGCCGCGCTGCCGTTGCGGGCGCATCTCGTGTCCGACGTGCGCCAGCCGCTCATCGTGCTGCTGGGCGCGGTCGCGTTCGTGCTGCTCATCGCGTGCATCAACGTGGCCGGCCTGCTGTTGGCGCGCGCGGCCGCGCGGACGCGCGAGCTCGCCGTCCGGCGTGCGTTAGGCGCGAGCCGAGGGCGGCTGGTCATGCAGTACCTGATCGAGGGCGCGGTGCTGGCCGTGCCCGGTGCGTTAGGCGCGTTGGTGCTGGCGCACTGGTGCGCGTCGGCGCTGTCGCGCCTCGCGCCCGACGGGATGCTCGCCGGCTACCGCATCGGCCTCGATGCGCGCGTGCTCATCTTCACCCTCGGCGTCACGGGCCTGGTCGTGGCGGTGTTTTCGCTCGTGCCGGCGCTCTCCGGCCGGTCCCTGGGGTTGTCCAACACGCTGCGCGACGAAGGCCGCGGCACGAGCGCCGGCCGCAGCCGCCAGCGTGCGCGCCGTGTGCTCGTCGCGAGCGAAATCGCCCTCGCCCTCGTGCTCACCACCGGCGCCGGGCTGCTGGCGCGGAGCTTCGCGAAGGTGCTCGAGATCGATCCGGGATTCGTGCCCGAACATCTGCTCTCGTTCCGCGTCGCGTTCCCGTCGTACCGGTACAGCGATGCCCGTGTCCCGGGTGCGGAGCAGGCGCTCATCGATTCGTTGGCCCGCATGCCGGGCGTGCGCGGCGCGACGGCGGCCGTCAACCTGCCAATGTTAGGCGGATGGCAGATCGCGGTCAGCCCCGAGGGAATCGTGTTGCCGAAGGTGCCGCTGGCGGCAAACTTCGTGGTGTTTTCCGATTATTTCCGCACGATGGGCATCCCGGTGGTGGAGGGTCGGCCCTTCGACGCGCGCGACGATGCGAAAGGCGCGTCGGTCGCGATCATCGACGCACGGTTCGCACACCAGTTCTACGGGAACGCCAATCCGATCGGCCGCCGCCTCAAATGGGGTGCGCCCGAATCCACGGACCCGTGGAAGAGCATTGTCGGCGTCGTGCGCACGGTGCCGGAGCATGCGTTAGACCAGCAGAGCCTTCCCGAGGTGTACTTCCCGGCGCGGGAGTTGGCGGTGGACACGGCGCTCGTCGATGCGGAGATGCGCGAATTGGCGTTCGTCGTCCGCGGACCGGGCGACCCGAAGGCGCTGACATCGCGGGTGAGGGACGTCGTGCACACGATCGATCCGCAGTTGGTGGTGACACGCGTGCAGAGTGTCGAGTCGCTCGTGTCGCAGTCGGTCGGCTCGCGGCGGTTCGATCTGCTCCTGATCGCCGCCTTTGCCATCCTCGCGCTGCTGCTGGCCGCGGTTGGCCTGTCCGGACTCGTCGCCTATTCGGTGGTGCAGCGACAGCGAGAGATCGGCGTGCGGCTCGCGATCGGCGCGACGGCCAACGGCATCGTTGGGCTGGTGCTGCGCGACGGGCTTGCCACCGCGGTCTGGGGGTCTGCGCTCGGTCTGGCCGGTGCGTTTGCACTGACGCGCGTCATGCGTACGCTGCTCTTCGGTGTGGGCGCGCTCGACGCCACGACATTCGTGGCAACCACCGCGATTCTCATAGCGGTCGCCGCGTTCGCCAGTTGGCTCCCGGCGCGCCGTGCCGCGCGGATCGATCCCATGACGGCAATCCGGGAGGAGTAGCCGCGCTCGGCCGAGATGCCGGTCGTCTTCCGCGCGGCGCGGCGGCCGGGTAGCGTACCAGTCACCACACTACCCGACTGGAGCAGACCCATGCGTGCTCGCCGTGTTCTTTGTGTGACTGGAATTGCCGTCCTCGCGGGGACGGCGTGCACCATGCAGCGGCGCGTGCCGCAGTCGTCGTCATTTGCCGCCGGCGATCACATGGCCGGCATGACGGCGGCCGACATGGCGGCGCCGCGAATCGTTAGGCGAAGCGACGCGCAGGGCGTTCCGGGACTGCCGCCGAGCGCGAGCACGGCCAAGGCGCGCATCGATGCGAGCCCGCGTCATGGCGAGTGGGTCAAGATTCCCTGGGAGCCCGGGTCGAAGGACTCGCTCATGGCGTGGATCGTGTACCCGGAAACGTCGCGGCCGCACACGCCGGTCGTCGTGATCGTGCACGAGATCTTCGGGCTTCAGACGTGGATTCGCGGGGTGGCCGACCAGGTGGCGGCCGACGGATTCATCGCGATCGCGCCGGATCTGCTCTCGCGCGTGCGCGGCGGCGCGTCAGCCGATGAGCTGCCGGCCGATTCGGCGGTGAAGCTCATTCGCGGTGTTGCGCCGGCCGAGCGGAACATGGGGATCACAGCGGCGGCGCGGTACGCCATGTCGCAGCCGTCGGCCGAGCACAAGTACGCGGTGATGGGATTCTGCTGGGGCGGGTACACCACGTGGGGCTATGCGACCAACGAGGGCACGTCGGGCTTCTCGGGCGGGATCGCCTACTACGGGCTGCCGTACATGGACAACGCGGTGCCTAACGTCGATTCGCTGAAGAAGATCAACGTGCCGATGATGCTGTTGAGCGGGTCGAAGGATGCGCGGATCGGCGCGGCGATGCCGGCGGTGGACTCGATGATGCACGCCCTGCACAAAGAGTATTTCGGGAAGAACTACGAGGGCGCGATTCACGGCTTCGCGCGTGCGCAGGATGACCCCAAGGCGCAACGCGACCCGGCTGAAGAGCAGGCGAATCTGGCGGCGATCAAGGATGCGTGGCCGCGGACGGTCGCGTTCCTGAAGAAGCACCTCGGCATGTAGGCGCGGGCGCGCCGGCGCCGCGCCTCAGGCGCCGGTGCGGGCGCCCGCGGCGTCGTCGCGGGTGGCGGCGGCCTCGCGGACTTCGGCGGCGCTCACGGACGCTGCGCCTAACTTTCCCACCTCCACGCCGGCGGCCAGGTTCGCCACCTCGGCCGCTTCCTGGGGCGACGCGCCGGCCGCGAGCATCGCCGCCAGGTACGCGGTCACGGTGTCGCCGGCGCCGACGACGTCGTAGACTTCGCGCGCGGTGGCCGGAATCCGGTGCAGCGTGCCATCGCGGCCGGCCAGGACCATGCCGCGCTCGCCCAACGTGAGCAGGAGATGCTCTACGCCCAGCCGCTCGAGGGCCGACGGCAGGGCCCGCGGATGCTCGAGGTCCACCGCCGCGCCTAACGCTGCCTCGAGCTCGCGCCGGTTGGGCTTGAACACGGTCGCCCCGCGATACGAGAAGAAATTGCGGTACTTGGGGTCGACGACGACGGGAATCCCGCGCTGCCGCGCGTGCGCGATGACGTCCTCGATGAGCCGGGGAAGCAGGACGCCCTTGTTGTAATCCTCGAGCACCAGCGCGTCGGCGCGGTCGATCGCGCGGCGCGCGGCGGCCACCACGCGCTCGGCGTCGCCGCCGGGGAGGTCCGCGTCGTCTTCTTCGTCCACCCGCACCACTTGCTGCACGCGGGCGAGGACGCGCGTCTTGGTGGTGGTGGCCCGGTCCACATCCACCAGCGACGGTCCATCGGCGCCGATGGCGCCGAGCATCCGGCGGAGCTCGGCGGCGCTCGCGTCGCGGCCGACGACGCACACGAGGTCCGCCTGCGCGCCTAACGCAACCACGTTGTGCGCGACGTTGGCCGCGCCGCCCAACGCCGACCGCCGCTCCCGCACGCGGACCACCGGCACCGGCGCCTCGGGCGAGATGCGCTCGACGTCGCCGTGCAGATACACGTCGAGCATCGCGTCGCCGAGGATCGCCACGCGCACGCGGCGGGCCGCCGCCAGCAGCAGATCGAGTCGGTCGCGGCTGAGCGACGATGCGGCCGGCGCAACAGTGTCCCTCGGTGACATGGCGGATAATGTACACGGCACGCCCGCACGCCGCAGTGACCGGTCGTGCAACCCAATACCTCTTGCCGCACTGACCCGATAGCTTATGAGACATGCTGCTCGTCCTCCTGGCGGCAATCATCGGGATCTCGATGGCGGCACCGCTCGTGCGCTTGTCGCACGCCCCGCCGCTCGTCATCGCCACGTGGCGCCTCTTTTTTTCGGTGGTCGTCGTCGCGGCGATCCTCGTGCCGCGCCGTGGCTGGATCCAATGGAAGCGCCTCGACCGCCGCGGCGTCGCGCTCGCGCTCGGCGCCGGTGCCATGCTCGCGCTGCACTTCTGGAGCTGGACCGCATCGGTGGACATGACGTCGATCGCCGCGTCGGTGGTGCTGGTCAACATCCAACCCGTGATCGTCGCGCTCATTTCGGTGGTGTGGCTGCGCGAGGCGCCCACCGGCCGGCAATGGTTGGGCATCGCGCTCGCGATGGCCGGTGCATGCATCGTCGCATGGGGCGATGCGCGGTTCGCGGCGTCGGCGCAGGGCACGCGCGCCCTGTTGGGCGACGCGCTGGCGCTCGGCGGCGGAGTGGCCGCGGCGCTCTACTATCTCGTTGGGCGGCGGCTCCGCCGGACGCTCGACCTCTGGCCGTACGTCGCGCTCGTGTACGGCGCGTGCCTCGTCGTGTTGTTAGGCATTTGCGCTCTCACGCGCGCGCCGGTTCTCCCGCAGCCGCGCCGCGAGTTCGCGATCTTCGTTGCGCTCGCGGCCGGTCCGATGCTCCTCGGACACACCGGCCTCAACTGGGCGCTCAAGTACCTGCCCGCGTACGTGGTGAACGTGACGGCGCTCGGCGAACCCGTCGGCGCGACGCTCATCGCGGCGCTCGTCCCCAGTATTCGCGAAGTGCCGTCGACGTTCACGCTCGTCGGCGGCACGTGCGTGTTGGGCGGCGTGCTCCTCGCGCTGGCCCGCACGGCGAACGTCCCCCAGCAGACGGCGGTTCGTGATGCAGTTTGATTTGGATGTCGTCGCCACCCGCGGCGACCTGGTGGAATCGCGCCACCGCGTGCACGCGGTGGTCGTCGACGCGTCGAATCGCGTCGTGTGCGAAAGCGGCGACATCGATCTCGTGACGGTGTGGCGATCCTGCGCGAAACCGTTCCAGGTGATTCCACTGCTCGAGTCGAAGGCGTTCGACGGCCTCGGATGGGGCGACGATGCGCTCGCCCTCGCGTGCGCGTCACACGGCGGGGAACCGGAGCACGTGGAGCTCGCGCGCCGCATGCTCGACGCCGTCGGCCTCGAGGAGGGCGACCTCGCCTGCGGGCCGCACGACCCGCTCACGCGCCGCGGCGCGCGCCTGCTGCAGCAATCGGGAGATGCGCCCACGCGGCTGCACAACAACTGCTCGGGCAAACACGCCGCCATGCTCGCGCACGCGCGCCGCGCGGGATGGCCGACGTTAGGCTACGAGACGCCGTGCCACCCCGTGCAGCAGGCGGCGCTGCAGGAAATCGCCGCCTGGACTGGCGTCCAGGCCGACCGCATCGGGCAGGTCGTGGATGGGTGCGGCGTCGTCGCGTTCGGCTTGCCGCTGCGGGCGATGGCGCTCGCGTTCGCCCGGTTAGGCGACGCGGCGCACCGCGGCGTGGACGTGCCGCAGCGCATCGTGCACGCCATGACGACGCGCCCGTTCCTCGTCGGCGGCACCGACCGCTTCGATACCGTGCTCATGGAAGAGACCGACGGCGCGGTGCTGTCCAAAGTCGGCGCGGAAGGCGTGCACTGTGTGGCCATTCCCGCGGCGGGCCTCGGCGTCGCGATCAAGGTGGAGGATGGCGCGTCGCGGGCACAGCACCCCGCCGTGCTGCGGGCGCTCCAGCATCTGGGCGCGCTGCCAGACACGCTGCCGCCGCGCCTGTACGGATTTCTCACGACGCCGATCATCAACACCCGCGGCGCGACCGTCGGCGACGTGCATCCCGCGGCGTGACGCGCGCAATACTACGATTGCCTCCCCGCGGAATCGATGACGGCCCCGACACCGCCGGCGGTTAAACTGCGCGCACTCGACAACGCCACGCGCGGGCTGGTCGAGCTCGCGGCGGCCATCGCGGCGGACGGCGAGATGGCGCTGCGCAACGCCATGGCGCGGGCTGCGGCGGCCCGCATCGATCCTGACTGGGTGGAGGAGCTCATTCTGCAATCGCACTTGTTCAGCGGATTTCCGCGGGCGTTGAACGCCGCGCGCGAGTGGCGCCGCGCGTCGGGCCGGCACGCGCCTAACGGTGACCCGGATGCCGATCCCGCGCCGGCACGCGTCCGCGCCTGGTACGCGCGCGGAGAATCCACCTGCGCGACGGTGTACGGCGACACGTACGAGCGCCTGCGCGCCAACATTCGCGAGCTCCACCCGGCCCTCGATACCTGGATGATCGTCGACGGCTACGGCAAGGTCCTCGGCCGCCCCCAGCTCGATTTGCGAAGGCGCGAGCTGTGCATCGTCGCCGTTTGCGCGGTGGGCGAGCACGACCGCCAGCTCCACGCGCACTTGCGCGGCGCGCTGAACGCCGGCGCGTCCGCCGATGAGATCAGTGACGTGCTCGACATCGTCGCGCCGCGTCTGCGCGACGAAACGAATCGCCGTTTTCGCTTGCTCTGGGATCGGGTGCACGCCGCATGAGCCCATTCATCGATCGCGTCGACATCGAGATCGAGGCCGGCACGGGCGGCTCCGGGTGTGTGTCGTTCCGTCGCGAGCACCGCGTGCCCATGGGCGGCCCCGACGGCGGCGACGGCGGGCGCGGCGGCAATGTGCTCCTGCGGGGGGACAGCAATCTCGCCACCTTGCTCGACTACACATATCGCACCCGGTTCGCCGCCGATCGCGGCGAACACGGTATGGGCGCGAACAAAACGGGCCGCTCGGGCGACGATATCGTCCTGCCCGTGCCGTTGGGCACGGTCGTGCGCGATCTCGACACGCAGGAATGGCTCGGCGAGGTGACTGAAGACGGGCAGACGCTGCTCGTCGCGCGCGGTGGCCGCGGCGGACGAGGCAATTCGTTCTTCGTGACGTCCACGCACCAGGCGCCGCGCGATTGGCAGGTCGGCGAGGAAGGGCAACATCGCCGGATCGAGCTCGAGCTCAAGCTCATCGCCGATGTCGGCCTCGTGGGCCAGCCTAACGCAGGGAAGTCGACGCTGCTGTCGGTGATTTCGGCGGCCCACCCCAAGATAGCCGATTATCCGTTCACCACGCTCTCGCCGAACCTGGGCGTGGTGCAGCTGTCCGACCATCGCACGTTCGTCGTCGCCGACATCCCCGGCATCATCGAGGGCGCACACGAAGGACGCGGCCTGGGCCTCACGTTTCTGCGCCACATCGAGCGCACGCGCCTCCTTGCGTTTCTCATTCCGGTGGACACGCTCGACTGGCAAGCCGACTATGACGGCCTGCGCCGCGAAATCGCCAGCTATTCCGCCGAGCTGGCGTCCAAGCCGCACTGCGTCGTGTTCACGAAAATGGATCTGTTAGGCGAGCTCGAGGCGCCGCCAATCAGCGCGCCCGACGCGTTCGGCGTATTCGCCATCAGCGCCGCCGCCCGGCTGGGCCTCGACACGCTCCTTGCGGCGCTGTGGACCCGCCTGCTCGAGCTCCGCACCGCCGCCACCGCCCGAGCGAGCGACGCCGCGCTACCATGACCTCGACGCGCGGCGCCAAGCGCTCGCGCTCTCTCTCCTGCCGCGCGTCGGAGTCGCCACCTATCACGAGCTCGTTGCACGATTTGGGTCCGCTCCCGAAGCATTCGATGCGACCGGTACCGCGACCGAGCGCGACGCCGCCTTACGAACAGCCGATGAGTCGCTCGCGGCCGCCGAGCGCGCCCGGGCGCGCCTCATCCTCGCGGGCGACGAGGAGTATCCGCCCGCGCTGTTCGACCTCGACCACGTCGGCGCGCCTAACCAGCCGCTCTCGCCGCCGCTCCTCTGGGCCATCGGGAAAACGAGCCTCCTGGCCTCCACCGTCGTTGCCATCGTCGGCACGAGGCGCGCAACCCTGTACGGCGAGCGCGCCACGGCCGACATCGCGTTCGCCCTGGCCCGCGCCGGTGCGACCATCGTCAGCGGCATGGCTCGCGGCATCGATGCGGCCGGCCACCGCGCAGCGCTGCGCTGCCCATCCGGTGCGACCATCGCCGTGCTCGGCACCGGCGTCGATGTGGCGTATCCGGTATCGCACTGCGCGCTGCACGAACGCATTGCGGACACGGGCCTCGTCCTCTCCGAAGAGCTGCCGGGAGACCGTGCGAACGGAGGTTCCTTTCCGAAGCGCAATCGCATCATCGCGGCGCTCGCATCCGTCACCATCGTGTGCGAAGCCCCGGAGCGAAGCGGCGCCCTCATCACCGCGCGCTATGCCACTGATCTCGGACGCACGGTTGCCGCGGTCCCCGGTCGCATCGATTCGCCTCAGAGCCAGGGGTCAAATCGCTTGCTGCGCGATGGTGCATGCGTGATTGCTGATGTCGACGACGCGCTCTGTCTCATCCATGCCGCGCCATCCGACCGCGCCGAACCGTCCTTCGACGATCCCAGTGAACGCGCCGTGTGGAACGCGCTGGCGCTCGGGCCCGCCGACATCGACACGCTCACGGCCCGCGCTCAGCTCGCGCCACGGGCGTGTCTCGCCGCCGTCACATCCCTCGAGCTCCGCGGCGCCATCGATTGCGCGCTCGATGGAGCGATCCGCCGTCGATGACGGGCGCGCGCGGGGGATGAGCGATATGTTTCGGTGTGGTCCGCACGCCGTCTCCGCTGTCGGAACTCGCCCCGACGCCCGCGCCCAACGCGCTTCCCAGACACGTCTACGTGCACGTCCCGTTCTGCCGGCGGCGGTGCACGTACTGCGACTTCGCGATCGCAGTGCGCCGGAGCGTCCCCGTCGCCGATTTCATCGACTCGCTCGCGCGCGAGATCGACCTGCGCTACCCCGACCGTGCGCCGCGCGCGATCGATACGCTCTACTTCGGCGGCGGCACGCCGTCTCTGTTAGGCGGCGACGGCGTGGCCCGCTTGCTGGATCGCCTGCGCGCGCGCTTCGCCTTCGACGACGGCGCCGAGCTGACGCTCGAGGCGAATCCGGACGACGTGAGCGCAGAATCCGCCCGCGCCTGGCGCGCCGCGGGGATCAATCGATTGTCGATCGGAGCACAATCGTTCGATGCCCGCGTACTGGTTTGGATGCACCGCAGCCACGATGCGGCACAGATCGCTCGCGCCGTATGGGCCGCGCGCGCCGCGGGGATCGAGAACCTGTCGCTCGATCTCATTTTTGCGCTGCCCTCATCGCTCGACCGCGATTGGCGGGATGACCTACGTCGCGCGCTCGAGCTCGAACCGGCACACCTCTCGCTTTACGGTCTCACGATCGAGCCCGCGACGCCTTTGGCGCGCTGGCGCGATCGTCAACTCATGCACGAGGCGCCTGACGACATGTACGAACGGGACTTTCTGCTGGCTGATGAGACCCTGGGCGCAGCCGGCTTCGAGCACTACGAGGTCTCCAACTACGCTCGACCCGGGCGCCGTGCGCGCCACAACTCGAGCTACTGGCGGCATCTCGCCTACGATGGGTTCGGCCCGAGCGCACACTCGTTCGATACCGTGCGCCGCCGTTGGAACGCGCGCGAGCTGGCCGCGTGGTCCCGGCTCATAGCAGCGGGCGGTGACCCGGTAGAGGATCACGAGGTCCTCACCGCAGACAACCGCAACACGGAACGCATCTACCTCGGCCTGCGTACCAACCATGGTGTGGAGATCGCACCGCCGGCTCTGGCAGCCGACGATGCAATGCTCGATCGTTGGGTCGCGGCTGGCTGGGCAATGCGAGAAGGGTCGAGGCTTCGTCTGACGCCGCGGGGCTGGCTTCGGCTCGATACGCTGGCAACCGACTTGACCGCACTGTCAAGTCATTCGTAATTTTAGACTTATGACGCTCGCACAGCTTACGGATCGGGAGCGCCGCGTGTTGGCGGCGGTCATCCGCTCCTACGTCGAGACAGCCGAGCCTGCCGGATCGCGGTTGATTTCGCGGCGGTACATGCTCGACTTGTCGCCGGCGACGATCCGCAACACGATGAGCGATCTCGAGGACAAGGGTTTTCTCTTCCATCCGCATACGTCGGCGGGTCGCGTGCCCACGGACATGGCGTACCGGACGTACGTGGACAGCCTCATGCACTTCGCGCCGCTCGAGCCAGGGGCGCGGGATGCGCTGATCGAGCAGCTCTCCGGCGGCGGCACGGCCATCGACGCGATTCTGCGCCGGGCGGCGCAGGTGCTGGGCGTGTTGACGCAGGAGCTGGGGATTGCGTTAGGCCCGCGCCTCGATGAAGCGCGCCTCGAGCGGCTGGAGCTGATCAAGGTGAGCTCGGAACGGTTGCTGCTCGTGCTCCGCCTAACGGGCGGCGCCGCGCGCAGCATCTTCGTCGAGGTGCCGGGCGAGATCGCCGAGAAAGCCATGGCCGAAGTGACGGAGGTGTTGAACGAGCGCCTCGCCGGCTGCACCTGGCGCGAGCTGCGGTCCACGCTCTCCGAGCGGCTGCGCGACCAGCGCGCCGGATCCGACGCGGGCGAGTTGATCAACATCTTCATCCAGGAAGCCGAGCAGATGCTGGACACGAGCCGCGCGTTCGGCGACCCGCAGGTGCTCCTGGGCCAGACGTCCGTGCTCGCCGAGCAGCCGGAGTTCGCCACCGGCGACAATCTGCGCAAGCTGCTGGCGCTCACCGACCGCCCGGAAGCGTTAGGCGCGTTGCTCCAGCGGCAGAATACGGCGCCCGGCATCTCCATCACCATCGGCACCGAGCACGCGGACGCGCGCTTGTCCGGCCTCACGGTGGTCACCGCCGAGTATCACGCGGGCGCGCTGGCGGGCGTGATCGGCGTGATCGGACCCACGCGAATGCCCTACGAGAAAGTCGTCTCGCTGGTGACGCACACCTCGCGGCTCATCAGCGACCTGCTCGATTGACTCTGCCTAACGTAATGTTCACGATCCCCGAATCACATGGCTGACTTCTACGACGTGCTCGGCGTGCCGCGCGATGCGTCCGACGACGACATCAAGAAGGCGTATCGCAAGCTCGCGATGCAGTATCACCCCGATCGTAACGGCGGCTCCAAGGACGCGGAAGAGCGCTTCAAGGGCATCACCGAGGCGTACGACGTGCTGCGCGACCCCGGCAAGCGCGCGGCCTACGATCGATACGGCGAGGCCGGGCTCCGCGGGGCGGCGTCGGGAGGATTCCACCACGTGGACCTCGCCGAAGCGTTAGGCATCTTCATGCGCGATTTCGGCGGGTTCGGCGGCCTCGAGGACATGTTCGGCGGCCGCCAGCGCGGCGGCCCCCGCGCCGGCGCCGACATCAAGGTCACCGTCCCGCTCACGCTGCAGGAAGTCGCCTCGGGCGTCGACAAGCAGCTCACCCTCAAGCTGCTCGATCCATGCGAGCGCTGCGAGGGCACCGGCTCGGAGCCGGGCACCAAGCCCAAGCGCTGCCCAACGTGCAGCGGATCCGGCGAAGTGCGGCGCGCCCAACGCTCGTTCTTCGGACAGTTCGTGAGCGTCGCACCGTGTCCGACCTGCGCCGGGCAGGGCACGATCATCGACACCCCATGCAAACGCTGCAAAGGCGAAGGCCGAGCGCGCGCCGAGCGCACGTTCAGCGTCTCCATTCCCGCGGGCGTCGCGACGGGCCAGTACATGTCGCTCCGCGAGCAAGGCAGCGTTGGGCCGCAGGGCGGCCCGCGCGGCGACGTGCTCGTCGTGTTCGAAGTGGAAGACGACGCGCGCTTCGAACGCGACGGCGCCGATCTCTACACCGAAGTCCTCGTCACCTACGCCCAACTCGTGCTCGGCGCAGACGTCGATGTCCCCAACGTCACCGGCGCGATCTCGCTCCGCGTTCCGCCCGGAACGCAGAGCGGCCAGGTGTTCCAGCTGCGCGGCCGCGGTCTCCCGCGCGTGAATGCGTCAGGCGTCGGAGATCTGCACGTGCGCGTGCAGCTGTGGACCCCGCAAACGGTGTCGCCGGAACACAAAACCTTGCTCCAGGAATTGCAGAAGCTCGAGGGCGACATGCCGGCGGGCAACGCGCGATCCAAAGGCCTGTGGTCGAAGATGAAGGAGGCACTGGGTGCGTGATCGCGCGCGCCGCGCGCGCCGCTCGATGCCCAACGCCGGAGCGCGGTGAGCTGGACCGAGGTTCGCGTGCACCACGCCGGCGACGCGACGCGCGAGGCGGTGGTCGCGGCCCTCGTGCATGCCGGCGCGCCGGCAGTTCAGGAGCTGGACGAATCGTTGCTCACCCACGTGCCCGGTGACGCCGACGTCGCGGCGCTGTACGCCGCGCTGTACGCCGCCGACGCAACGGTCACCATCGAGGCGCGCGACGCCGGTCACATCGATGTTGCTCGCGCCTGGCCGCCCACCGTTGGCGTGCAACGGATCGGGCGCGTTGCCGTGGCGCCGCCGTGGCGGGCCGCCGAAATCGCCGACGCCGAGTGTCCCGTGGTCATCGAGCCGGCGATGGCGTTCGGCACCGGAGAGCACGAGACCACGCGCGGCGTGCTGCGCCTCATGCAGGATGTAGTACGGCCCGGCGACACCGTCATCGACCTCGGCGCCGGCAGCGCGATTCTGTCCATCGCCGCCGTTCGGTTAGGCGCGGGGCGCGCGATCGCCATCGAATCCGATCCGCAGGCGATCGAGAACGCGGAACAGAATGCCGCGGCCAACGGCGTCGCCGACCGCGTGCGGGTGATCGAAGGCGACGCGAGGGTCATTCTGCCGCTCGTCGCGCCGGCGCGCGTGCTGTTCGCCAACATCATCTCACAGGTGGTCGTCGAGCTGGCGCCGGCCATGCGGGCGTCGCTTTCGCCTAACGGGCGGGCCGTGGTCAGCGGCATCCTGACCGCCGAGCGCGACGCCGTGGTGTCGTCGTTGGGCGAAGCCGGCTGGCGGGTCGAAGCCGAACACGTCGAGGGGGAATGGTGGAGCAGCGTGATCGCGCCGCGTTAGCCGCCTTTTTCTGCCAGGACCCGATGGCCGCCGGCCACACCGTGGTCCTCGGCGAGGGCGAAGTGCAGCACGCCCGCGTCCGACGCATCGGTATCGGCGAACGCGTGCGTCTCGTGGACGGCGCCGGCGCCGTCGCGACCGGCACGGTCGTGCGCCTCACGAAAGCGCAGGCGTCCATCGACATCGAAGCGGTGGATCGCGTCGAGCCCGGGCCGGTGATTCACCTCATGCTGCCCGTGGCGGACCGCGAGCGCATGCTCTGGCTCGCCGAAAAAGCGACAGAGCTCGCGATCTTTTCGTGGCGCCCGGTGATGTGGAAGCGCTCGCGCAGCGTGAGCCCGCGTGGCGAGGGCGTCACGTTTCAAGCAAAAGTCCGGACGCGAATGTTGTCGGCGCTCACGCAGTCCGGCGGCGCCTGGCTGCCCGTTCTGTATCCCGACGCCACACCCGATCGGGCGGTCGCCTCAGCCCCATCGGGCGCGCGATGGCTGCTCGACTCGGAAGGCGAGCCGGCGCCGAACGTGCCGGTCACCGCGCCGATCACTATCGCCGTCGGCCCCGAAGGCGGCGTCGAACCAGAAGAGCGAACGCTGCTCACCGGCGCGGGATTCGTACCCGTGCGGATCGCGCCGCTCACCCTGCGCTTCGAGACCGCGGCCATCGCCGGACTGGCCATCGCGCGCGCCGCGCTGCTCGGCACCATGGAGAAATCGCGTGTCTGAAACCTGCTTGTTCTGTCGCATCGTACAGGGCGAAATACCGGCGACGGTCGTCGCGTCCACGGATGACGCCATCGCGATTCGAGACATCGATCCCCAAGCGCCGGTCCACGTGCTGGTGCTGCCGAAACAGCACCTGAGGTCGCTCAATGATGCGACGGACGCGGGCCTGGTCGGACGATTGATCGCGCTGGCGGCGGAGGTTGCGCGGAAAGAGGGAATCGCCGACAGCGGATATCGACTGGTCATCAACACGAACGAGCATGGCGGACAAACCGTGCACCACCTGCACGTGCACCTCCTCGGCGGACGTCCGCTGCGCTGGCCGCCGGGTTAGCTCACGTACTGCTTGACACGTTGTCACGGAATTCCATAACTTGTCGCAGCTTGTACACTTAACAGACTCGTACTCGCCACCATCGGGGAAGACATCACTTGTCTGAAGTCATCATCCACGACGATGAAAACTTCGAGCGTGCCCTCAAGCGCTTCAAGAAGAAGTGCGAAAAGGCAGGCATTCTCTCCGATTTGCGTAAGCATCGGCATTACGAGAAACCGAGCGAGCGCCGGAAGCGGAAAGAGAACGCGGCGCGACGCAAGAATCGCCGTCCGCGCCCGGTCTGAACGGTGTCCGAGCTGATCGCCCGGCTGACGACCGATTTGAACGCGTCGCGCAAAGCGAAGGACAAAGCCGGCACGCTGCTGTTAGGAACCATTCTCGCCGACATCAAGAACCGCCGCATCGAGCTGATGCGGGACCTGACCGACGACGACGTGCGCGAGGTTCTGCGCAAGGGCATCAAGCGTCGGCGCGAGGCGATCGAGATGTACGACAAGGCGGCGCGCACCGACCTCGCATCGCGCGAGCGTGACGAGGTGACGCGCCTCGAGACGTACCTGCCGGCGGCCATCGGCGATGACGAGATCCGCGCCGCCGTGCGCGCGGCGATCGCGTCCGGCGCCACCACGATCGGTGCGCTCATGGGCAAAGTGATGCCGCAGTTCAAGGGACGCGCCGACGGCTCGGCCATCAACCGCATCGCGCGCGAAGAGCTGCCCGGTTAGGGCGCACGGCGGGAGACGCGCGTGAATCGGCACACGCTGTCGGTGCTCGAGTTCCCCGCGGTGCTCGCGGTCGTCGCCGACCGCGCGGCGACTCCGTTAGGCGCAGAGCGCGTGCGGACGCTGGCGCCGCTCGACGACGTCGCCGCCGTCGCGCAGGCGCTCGACCGCGTCGCCGCCCTGCGCGCGCTGCTCCCGGGGTCCGATGCGTTCCGCCCGGAGCCCATCCCGCCGCTCGAGGCGCCGCTCGCGCGGCTGCGCGCCGCGGGCAGCGTCTGGAGCGGGGAAGAGCTGGTCGCGGGCGGGGTGTTGCTCCGGTCGTCGCGCCTAACGCGAGCCGCGCTCACCGATGCGCGCCGCCCTCCGGCCGCGTTGGCCGTGCTGGCGCCGCTCGCCGGCGCGCTCGTCGACCGGACGCCGGCCGAGGCGGCCATCGAGCGCGCGCTCGAGCCGGATGGCGCTGTGAAAGACGATGCCTCGCCGGCGCTGCGCCGGATGCGCCGCGAGCTGCGCGGCGCGCAGGCGGAGCTGGTGCAGCTGCTCGAGCGCATCGTCGCCCGACTCGACGAGCGCCACCGCGTGAGCGACATGTCGGTCACGGTGCGCAACGGTCGCTACGTGATCCCGGTGCGCCGCGAGGCGCGGGGCGCCGTGGGCGGGATCGTGCATGACGAATCGGCGACGCGCGGCACCCTGTTCGTCGAACCGCCGGCGGCGGTGGAGTTCGGCAACCGGATCCGGGAGCTCGAGGCGGACGAGCGCCGGGAAGTCGAGCGCATCCTGGCCGAGCTCACCGACGGCCTGCGCCCGCTGCGCGACGCGATGGCGGCGTCGCTCGACGCGCTGGTCGAGATCGACGCGCTCTACGCCCGCGCCCGCTACGCCGACGACTTCGGCTGCGCGCCGGTGGCGTTAGGCGAAGCCCGCGACGGCCTGGACCTCCACGGCGGCCGCCATCCGCTGCTGCTCGCGCGCGGCGGCGCCGTGGTGCCGTTCGACCTTGCGTTAGGCGGCGGCGAGCGCACGCTGCTGCTCTCGGGCCCCAATACCGGCGGGAAAACCGTGCTGCTCAAAGCCATCGGCCTCATCGCCGCGATGACCAAGGCCGGGATTCCCGCGCCGATCGGCCCCGAGAGCCGCGTCGCGCTCTTCGACGACTGCTTTGCCGACGTGGGCGACGAGCAGTCCATCGAAGCCAGCCTGTCGACCTTCAGCGCGCACGTGAAGAATCTGGCGGAAATCCTCGACCGCGCGACGCCGGACTCGCTCGTGCTGATCGACGAGCTGGGCTCGGGCACCGACCCGGCCGAAGGCGCTGCGTTAGGCGCGGCGATCGTCGACGAGCTCACGCGGCGGGGCGCCGTCACCGTCGCCACGACCCACCTCGGCGACCTCAAGCTGCTCGCCACCGAGCTGCCCGGCGTGGTGAACGCATCGCTGCAGTTCGACGAGCAGGCGCTGGCACCCACCTATCGCCTCATCAAAGGCATTCCGGGCCGGTCGTACGGTCTGGCGATCGCCCGCCGCCTGCGGCTGCCGCCCGACATCCTGACGCGCGCCGAAGATCGGCTGTCCACCGGCGAGCGCGACCTGGCCGCCCTCCTCGCCGATCTCGAGCGACGCGAGGCTGCGCTCTCGGAACGCGAGAGCCGTGCGACCGAAGCCTCGTCGTCGGCCAGCGAACGACTCGACCGGCTCACCGAACGAGAGCGCGCCGTGCGCGAAGCCGAGCGACACCACGAGCGCGACGCACGCGAACAGGCCAGGCGCTACCTGCTCGACGCCCGTCACGAAGTGGAGCGCGCCATCCGCGAGGTGCGTGCGCACTCCGGCGCCGAGGACGCGGTGCGCGACGCCCGCCGGCGCGTCGAGGACCTGGCCACCGAGCACGCCGCCGCCGCACAGCGCCTCGAACGCACGACAGTGGGAGGACCGGCGGCGGACCGGCCCGCAACGGCGCCCGCCGTGGGCGATGTCGTCGAGCTCGCGACGCTCGAGGGACGGGTGGGGCGCGTGGTCGAGCTGCGCGGCGAGGACGCCGTGGTCGCAGTCGGCGCGATCAAACTCACGGTCCCCGCGGCAACCCTGACCAGGACGGCGCAATCGCCCGGTGCGGCGGAGCCCGTCACGATTCGTGGCGACCTCCCCGAAGAGCACGCCGCGAGCGAAATTGATGTACGAGGCATGCGTGTCGACGAGATGGAGCACACCGTCCTGCACGCGCTCGATGCCGCGGTGCGGGGCGATCTCAAGTCGCTGCGCATCATTCACGGGAAAGGCACGGGTGCGTTGCGAGAGCGAGTAGCAGAATTGCTGCGCGGCGACCCGCGTGTATCCAGCTTCCGGCTCGGCGCCTGGAACGAGGGAGGCGCGGGCGTGACGGTGACGGACCTCAGGTGACGATGATCAGCGACGAAACGGTCGACCGCGTGCGCGAGGCCGCCGACATCGTGCAGATCATTGGCGAGCACGTGCCGCTCCGTCGCACGGGCACCGATTTCCGGGGACCGTGTCCGTTCCATCAGGGCACGCACAAGAATTTCTCGGTGTCGCCCAGGAAGGGCATCTACTACTGCTTCGTCTGCCACGAAGGCGGCGACGTCTTCACGTTCCTGCAGAAGCGGTTAGGCATGGACTGGCCGGGCGCCATTCGCTACGTCGCGGAGAAGGTGGGTATTCCGATCGAGGAAGTGCAGCAGCGCCGGGAGGGCCCGCATCCGGACCAACCGCTTTGGGATCTGAACGCCGCGGTGGCCGACTGGTTCCGGACGCTGCTGTGGGACGACGAGGAGGGGCGGCAGGCGCGCGACTATCTGGCGCTGCGCCGCGTGAGCCGCGAAACGGCCGACCGGTTCGGGCTCGGCTTCGCGCCGCGCGACGGCGAGGCGCTGCGCCGGCATTTCTCCGCGTTAGGCTACAGCGACGCGCAGTTGCTCGAGGCGGCGCTGCTGGTGGCGCGTGACGAGGGCGGGGAGCCGCGGGCGCGGTTTCGCCATCGGCTCATGTTCCCGATTCTCGACGCGGCGGGGCACACCGTCGGCTTCGGCGGCCGGCTGTTGGGCCCCGGAGAACCCAAGTACCTCAACTCGGCGGAATCGCGGGTGTTCTCGAAGGGCAAGCTGCTCTACGGATTGCACATGGCCAAGCACGCCATCCGGCGGGACGATCGCGTGATGGTGGTGGAAGGCTATTTCGACGCCGTGCGGCTGGTGTCGGCCGGGTTCGACTGGGTCGTCGCTCCGTTAGGCACCGCGCTCACCGAGCAGCAGGGGCAGATCCTCCGCCGCTACGCCAAGAACGCGTTCCTGCTGTACGACAGCGACCGCGCCGGCCTCAAGGCGACGTTCCGCTCGGGCGACGAGCTGCTGCGCCACGGGATGACGGTCCAGGTGGTGACGCTGCCCGAGGGCGAAGACCCGGACAGCTTCGTCGACCGCCGCGGCGCGCCCGCCCTGGCGGCGGCGTTAGGCGACGCGATCGACGTGTTCGAGCGCAAGGTGCAGCTGCTGGAGCGCGCCGGCTGGTTCGCCGATCTGCGCCGCAAACGCCGCGCCCTCGACCGCCTGCTGCCGACGATCCGCGCGACGCAGGACCCGATCACGCGCGACATGTACCTCACGCGGGCGAGCGAGGCCGCCGGAGTGTCCCGCGACGTGTTGGAGCGGGAGTTGGCGGCCGCGCGCGACCGCGCCCGCGCGGTCGCGCGACCGGCCGACGAGGCGCCTCGCGCCCAGCCTGCGCGCGCCGCGCTGCGGCGCGCACCGGCCGGTCGCCAGCCGCCCGTCGAACGCCGTCTCGTCTGGATCCTCGTCCACGCGCCGGCGCTCCGCGACTATATTGGCGAGCAGATCGGCGCCGATGACCTCACCAGCGCTGCGTTGGGCACGATCCTGGCGGCGATCGTCGCGGCCGGCGCCGACGCGAGTCCGGGAGACATTGCACTCAGCCTCCCCGACGACGCGGGCGAGCTCTTCCGAACGCTGGTCGAAGAGCCGCCGCGCGATGGATTCGACATGCAGCGCGAAGCGGACGGGTGCCTCGCCGCCCTTCGGGCCGCGCCGCTCCGCCGACGGCTGCTCGAGAATCAGCGCGCCATCGACATCGCCTCCGACGCCGAGAAGGACGCGCTCATCCGCGACAAAGTGCGGCTGCAGCGCGAGCTGTCGGCGTTAGGCGCAGGCCGCATCAAGAGTTTCGACCCCGCACAATAGCCCTATGGAGGAACGCGTGCACCCAGACCTCGTCGCATTGTTGGCCTTGCAGGACGAAGACACCGCCGTCGCGGCGCTCGAATCCCGCCGCCGCGATCTCGACGCCAGAGTACAAACCCTCGACCACGAGCGCACCGTCGCCGAAGCCGGCATCGTGCGCACCCGCCAATCCGCCGACGCCGAAGACAAAAAACGCCGCGAGTTGGGCATCAAGCTCCAGGAGCATCGCGCGCTCCAGGAACGCCACCTCGCCGCGCTCGACGCCGTCCGCAAGGACCGCGAAGCCTCGGCCGCCATGTCGCAGATCGAGATCACCCGCCGCGTGCTGGTGCAGGAGGAGAGCGAGATGCAAACCCTCGCCACGCGCATCGCCGATCTCAATCAGGCGGCCGAGCTCGAGCAGCTCTCGCTCGCCGAGCTGGAAGAACGGCAGCGCACGGAGCGCGGCGAGATCGCCACCGCGTGCGCCACGCTGGACAAGGAGCTGGCGGCGGCGCGTGCCCAACGGAACGAAACGGCCTCGCGCGTCGGACGCCCGCTGCTGCAGAAATACGAGCGCATTCGCGGCCGCGAGAACGCGGCCGCGCTCTACGCGCTGCGCGGCGCTGCGTGCGGCCGCTGCAACACGGCGATCCCGCTGCAACGCCGAAACGTCATGGCCGCGGGCCGATCCGTCGAAGTGTGCGAAGGATGCGGAGTGCTTCTGTACGCAGCGGTTTGATGCTTGTCGCTGTCTGAGGGCGCTCGTACTTTTCGCCCGTGAGTGTCCCCGCCGCACGAGCGCGTCCCCGATCTCGCTGGGTGCTTCCCGCGGCGCCTGATCCCGGCGCCGTGCGTGCGCTGGCCGCCGAGCTTCACCTGCCGGACACCGTGTGCCGGCTGCTCTGCCAACGCGGGTTCGTCGACATCGATCCGGCCAAGCGCTATCTGCGCCCCAAGCTCGATCACCTCCACAGTCCATCCCTCATGCTCGGCATGGACGCCGCGGTCGAGCGGTTGGTGCGCGCCGTGCGCACCGGCGAAGTGATTCTGCTGCACGGCGACTATGATGTCGACGGCATCTCGTCGACCACGATTCTCATGCGCACGCTCGGCGCGGCAGGCGGGCGCGTGGTGCCGTTCATCCCGCGGCGTCTCGAGGATGGATACGACCTGACGATGAGCGGCGTGAAGGCCGCGATCGATGCCGGCGCAACGGTGCTCGTGAGCTGCGACTGCGGCACCAATGCGCTGTCGCCCACGCGCGCGGCGCGCGACGCGGGGATCGATGTCATCATCACGGATCATCACTTGCCGGGCGGCCCGCTGCCGGACGCGCTGGCCGTGCTCAACCCCAAGCAGCCCGGGTGCGGCTACCCCGACAAGGATCTCGCCGCGGCGGGCGTCGCGTTCAAGCTCGCCATCGCGCTCGCCACTGCGTTAGGCCTGAACGAAGACGTCGTCTACCGCATGCTCGATCTCGTGGCGTTCGCCACGATCGCCGACGTCGCCCCGCTGCGTGGCGAGAATCGGGTGCTGGCCCGCTACGGCCTCAAGGTGCTCAACGACACCGCGAACCCGGGCCTGCGCGCCTTGCGGCGCGCCGCCGGGCTCGATGGCCGGCCGATCACCGCCGGCCGCATCGGCTTCGTGCTCGCGCCCCGCCTCAACGCCGTTGGCCGGTTAGGCCACGCGATCCGCGGCGTCGAGCTCCTCACCACCTCCGATGAAGCGCGCGCCAACGCCCTGGCGCGCGAATTCGAAGAGCTCAACCGCCGGCGCCAGGAGCTGGACCGCGACACGTTCTCCAGCGCCGCGCATCGCGTCGACGCGATGAACCTCGACGCCACGTACGGCGTCGTCATCGCGGAGCAGGGGTGGCACCCCGGCGTCGTCGGCATCGTGGCCTCGCGCCTCGTCGAGGAAGTGTGCCGCCCGGTGGTCCTGGTCGCGCTCGACGGCGCGCAGGGCCGGGGCTCGGGCCGCTCCATCCCGGCGTTCGATCTGCACGGCGGCCTAACGGAATGCCGCGACCTCTTGCTGCGCTACGGCGGCCACCGCGTCGCCGCCGGCATCAGCATCGAAACCTCGCGCGTCGAGGCCTTCAGCGACAAGTTCAACAGCGTCGCGCGGTCGCGCCTGACGCCGGACGATCTCGTGCCCGATCTGCGCATCGACCTCGAGATCGAGCTCCCCGATGCCACGATCGACTTCGAGGCGTTGCTCCGGCACTTCGAGCCGTTCGGCCCGGGCAACGCGACGCCCGTGCTCGTCGCGCGCCGCGTCCATCTCGATGGGCCGCCCCGCATTGTCGGCCAGGGGTCATCGAGCGGCTCGGCCGACCCGGGCGGACACCTCAAGCTGCGTCTGGCCGGCGACTCCGGTCCGCCGCTCGATGCGATCGGCTGGGGCATGGCAGCCCGCGCCGCCGACCTCACGCCCGGCATGCCCGTCGACGTCGCCTTCCGCCTCGAACGAGATGAATGGAACGGCGAAGTGCGTCTCCAGGCGCACCTCGCGGACATCCGGGCCTAACGGTGCGCATCGTGAGCGGCCGATGGCGCGGCCGGACCATCGTGCCGCCGGCCGACCCGCGCGTCCGCCCAACCGCCGACAAGGTTCGCGAAGCGTGGATGTCCATTCTCCAACACGACCTCCCCGACGCGCGTGTGCTCGACCTGTTTGCCGGCTCCGGCGCGCTCGGACTGGAAGCGCTGTCGCGCGGCGCCGCTTCTGTCGAATTCGTCGAGGTGTCCGCGCGCTCCCTGGCGGCGCTGCGCCGCAACGTCGAGACGCTCCAGGCCGCCGGCCAGTCGCGCGTGCATCGCGGCGACGCACTGCGATTCATTGAACGGCTGGCGGCCCGAACATACGATGTGGCGTTCGCGGACCCGCCGTATCGTCTCGGTCTCGCATCTCAGGTCGCGGCACGATGGCTCGACGTCCCATTTGCCACCGTGCTGGCAGTGGAGCACGACGTGCGCGAGTCGCTGCCCGATGCAGCGACGCATCGCAAATACGGCGACACCGTGATCACGATTTATCGCGACGGCGCCGACGACGCCCCGCCACCCGAGTAGTCTGACCGCTGGTCTCACGTCAACTCCACCACCCATGCGCATCGGCATCTACGCGGGCAGCTTCGACCCGATCACCTACGGACACGAAGACCTCATCACGCGCAGCCTGTCGTTCGTCGACAGGTTGGTGGTGGCCGTCGCGACCAACATTTCCAAGCAGCCGCTCTTCTCGGTGGACGAGCGCATTCGATTCATTCGCAGCGCCGTTGCCGACGATCCGCGCGTGGAAGTCCGCCAGTTCGATGGACTGCTCGTCGACCTGGCACGGGCGGTGGGCGCCACCCTCTCCATTCGCGGGCTCCGCGCCGTGGCCGACTTCGAGTACGAGTTCCAGATGGCGCTCATGAATCGCCACTTGAACGCGGACATGGAAACCGTGTTCATGATGCCAAGACTGGACCTCACGTACGTGAGCTCGAGCCTCGTGCGCGAGATCGCGCGCTTTCACGGCGAGACTGCCGACCTCGTGAATCCCACCGTGCACCGCGCCCTCCGCGAACGGTTCGATCCGGCGTGAGCTTCATCGATACCGTCCGCGCGCGCGCGGCCGCCGCCGGTCGCCGCATCCTCTTCCCGGAAAGCGACGACGACCGGACGCTCGACGCCGTCCGAGCGCTGAGCGCCGCCGGCCTCGTCGTTCCGGCGCTGGTGCTGGCCGGCGACGCAGGCGCCCGACGCCGCGCGGCCGCGTTAGGCGTGCCGGTGATCGACCCCGCGGCCGATCCCCGCCGCGAGCGCATCGCCGAGCACCTGTTCACGCGCCGCGCGAAACGGGGCCTCACCCGCGATGCCGCGGCCGCGCTCGTGCAGGATCCGCTCGTGTTCGCCGACGGGCTCGTCGCGTTGGGCGAGGCCGACGGCTGCGTCGCCGGGGCCGCGCACACCACCGCCGAGGTGATGCGCGCCGCGCTCGCCGCCGTTGGGCCGGCGACGGGCGTCATCACGGTCTCGAGCGCGTTCTACATGGTGGTGCCGCCGTTTCGCACCGCGCCCAACGACCCCGAGGTGCTCACGTTCGCCGACTGCGCCGTCGTCGTTCGCCCAACGGCCGAGCAGCTGGCCGACATCGCGATCGCCGCGGCGCGCGACCGCGTGCGCATCGTCGGCGATGAACCCCGTGTCGCGCTCCTCTCGTACAGCACGCTCGGCAGTGGCAGCGGGCCGTCGGTGGATACCGTGCGCGACGCCACGGCCTTGCTCCGCCAGCGAGGGGTGCCCTTCGCCGTGGACGGAGAATTGCAGGGTGACGCGGCGCTCGTCGACGCAGTCGCCGCGCGCAAGGCGACGGGCAGCGCGGTGGCCGGCACAGCAAATGTGCTGGTGTTCCCGTCGCTGGATGCCGGGAACATCGCATACAAGCTCGTGGAACGACTGGCGCATGCCCGGGCCATCGGACCCATCGTGCAGGGCCTCGCGCGTCCGTGCTCCGATCTCTCGCGCGGCGCCTCGACCGATGACATTATCAATGTGGCTGCGATCACTGCGCTGCAGTCGCTCGATGCGGGCGACACGGGAGTTGCAACCGGCGCGCACACGCAATCGGCGCGCGAATTCCGACGGGAGACCGAGACATGAGCTTCGCACTCAGGAAGCAGGGAGACATTGTCGTGGTGGATGTGGAGGGTCAGCTCATCGTGGGGAACCGCCAGGAGCTCAAGCAGAAGGTTCTCGACGAGCTCGAGCGTGGCGAGAAAAAGTTCTTGATCGACTTCAGCCAAACGGGATACATCGACAGCTCGGGGTTGGGCGTCCTCGTCTCGTTGTCCAAGAAGATTCGCGAGCAGGGCGGGGAGCTGCGACTCGCCAACCTCAACGACGACCTCAAGACGTTGTTCGAGCTCACCAAGCTCGATACGCTGTTCCAGATCGCCGACACCCGCGAGCGCGCGCTCGAGTCCTTTTAGCGGCGGACTCACGACACGTTACGCGTGCACATGACGTCGCAGGATCGCCCGGGCGGTCTGCCGATCGGCAGCCTGCACCTGGCGCTGGAGCTCGAAATTCCGAGCGACGTGCGGTACATCGAGCGCGTGGTCGAGATGATTACGCGTCAGTGCGAGCAGCTGGCGTATAGCACGCGCCAGGTTTCGCTGAACGTTCCCGTCGCGCTCACCGAGGCGCTGTCGAACGCGATTCTGCGCGGGAATCGCGAGCACAGTTCCAAGCGGGTCCAGGTGCGCTGCGACGTGAATCGCGAGCGCCTGGTGCTCGAAGTGGTGGACGAAGGCACCGGCTTCGATCTTGCCGAATGTCTGGTGGACGCGACGAGTCCGGAGAATCTCGTGCGCGAAGACGGACGCGGGTTGTTCTTGATGGCGCAACTCATGGACAGCGTGGAACGGTTCGCGAACCACGGCAACGTGGTGCGGCTCACGATGCGCCGGCATGACTGATCTGCAAACGGTGTTGAGTGCGTTTCGCGATGCGACGGGCTGCGCCGCCGCGGTGTGGGCCGAGGAAGACGGCCGGCTGCCGGCGCGGCTCGCGGCGTCCACACCTGCCGTCGGCGTCCTCGGCTGGACCCCGCCGTTGGATGTGGGTCCGCCTTGCACGGTGGACTCGCCGGGCGGTCCCGCGATCGTGACCAAACTGCCCGGACCGCGCCGGTGTTGGTTGGTGATTGGCCCGTCGCTCGACCCCGCCGCCTCGCTCGAGAACTATCTCCGCTTTCTCCTCCCCGTCGTTTCGCAATACCTCCAATCGGCTCTCGAGGTCGAGCACGCCGCCAACGAGCTGGCCGAGCGCTACGAAGAGATCAACCTGCTGTACACGATCACCGAGATTCTCGGCCGCACGGTCGCGTTAGGCGAAGCCGCATCGACCATTCTCAAGGAAGTGTCGGAGACGGTGGGCGCGCGGCGGGGCTCGATCCTCGTGCACGATCGCGTCACCGACACGCTGCAGACCGTGGCGGCGATCGGGGTGCCGGCGCTGGAGGTGCCGCCGATCGCGCTCACCGACGAGTGCAGCGTGTCGGCGCGCGTCTTCCGCGACCAGCGCGCGATGGTGGTGACGGAGGATGACGCGGATCCGTGTCCGGCCGAAGCGATCTACCGGCGGGGCACGATGCTCTCGGTGCCGATCATGTGGACATCGCCCGGCGGCGGCTCGGAGCCGTTAGGCGTGGTGAATCTCTCCGACCGCGCATCGGGCCAGGCGTTCTCGGCCGGCGATCAGAAGCTCATCACCGCGATCGCGACGCAGATCGGGACGGCCATCCAGAACACGCGGCTCGTGCGCGCATCGCTCAGCCAGCAGCGCCTGGTGCAGGAGCTGGAGCTGGCGCACGACCTCCAGATGAAGCTGCTGCCGCGCACCGAGATCGTGGGTCCGGCGGCCGAGGTGGCGGCGCGGGTGGTGCCCGCCGAGAGCGTGGGCGGCGACTTTTACAATCTGTTTCAGTTAGGCGAGGAGCGCACCGGCGTCATGATCGGCGACGTGTCCAGCCACGGCTACCGCGCGGCGCTGATCATGGCCCTGGTGATGAGCGCGTCCGCCATCCACGCCCAGGGCTCGAACGACCCGGGCCGCATGCTGGGCGCCCTCCTCGCCACCCTGCGCGAGGAGCTCGCCACGACGGAAATGTTCGTGTCCACCTTCTACGGCGTCATCGACCGGCGGGCGGGCATGCTGCGCTACGCCAACGCCGGCCACCCGCACGCCTACCACGTGACTGGCGACGGCGCCTGCGAGCGGCTGCCGGCGCTCGATCCGCCGTTAGGCATGGTAGAATCGGCGCAGTCGGCCCGCACGCGGCCGTGGGCGCCGGGCGTCGACCTGCTGCTGCTGTTCACCGACGGCGTGAGCGACGCCCGCGACCGCTTCGGCCGCCGCTTCGGCGAACAACCCATCGTCGATACCGTGCGCCGCATGCACGCCGAGCCGCCGTTCACGATCCTGCAGCAGATGTTCGCCCAACTCTCCGACCACATCGGCACCGCCGTGCAGCGCGACGACATGGCGGTGATGCTGGTGCGCAGTTAGGCCCGATGCCGGGATCCCGCCGCGCGGCGCGCGCGCCGGCGCCCCCGCCGGCGCGGCCGCGGAAGCGATTCGGCCAGCACTTTCTCACCGATCCCCGCATCCTCGGCCGCATCGCCGATGCGGCCATGCTCCAGCCGGACGACACAGTCGTCGAAATCGGGCCGGGCCGGGGAACGCTCACCGACGCGCTCCGCGAGCGGGCCGCGCGGGTGATCGCCATCGAGCTGGACCGCGGCCTCGCCCAGACGCTTCGGCGCCGCTATGCGGACGACGCCAACGTCTCGATCATCGAGGGCGATGTGCTCGCGGTGGCGGTGGGCGAGTTAGGCGCGGCGGCCTCGGGCAGCTACGTGCTCGTCGGCAACGTGCCGTACTACATCACCACTCCGATCATCTTCCAGGCCCTCGCCGCGCCGCGACCCAAGCGCGCGGTCTTCCTCGTGCAGCGCGAGGTCGCCGAACGCATCGTGGCGCCGCCGGGAGGCAAGACGTACGGCTCACTCTCGGTGAACGTCCGCGCGTTCGCGCGCGCCGAGCTGCTGTTCGGCGTCAAGGCGGGCGCGTTCCAGCCCGCACCGTCGGTGGAGAGCGCGGTCGTGCGACTCACGCCGCTCGAGTCGCCGATCGTGCCGCCCGACCTCGAGACGTCGTTCCGGGGCTTCGTGCAGGACGTGTTCGGACTGCGCCGGAAGCAGCTGCGCCGCGTGATGCGGACGCTCACCGGCCTTCCCCCCGACGAGGTGGATGTCCTCCTGGCGCGCGCGGGTGTCGATGGCGCTGCGCGGCCCGAGACGCTGCCCGTCGAACGGTTCGCGGAGCTCGCGCGCGCGGTCCGTGACGCGCGGCGCGCCTAACGCAGCGCATTGCCCGCCCGGGCGTCGGTCTGATCGATCACGGGCGAGCCGCGGGCAGAAGGCCGCCCGCGGCCGGTGGTCGTCACCCGTTCGTCAAGGCAAACGACAGGCCCTCGAGCTCCATCGCCATGTTGACCGCCTTCACCGCAACCGTGTCCGGCACCTGCAATTGTTGCGGCGCGAAATTGAGGATCGCGCGGATGCCCGCCTTCACAACCATGTCCGCCACTTCCTGCGCCGACGTGGCCGGTACGGCCAGCACGGCGATGTCCGGCGGCTGATGCTTCACTTCATCGGGCAGGGACGCGAGCGCCCGGATCACCAGGCCGTCCACGGACCGGCCCACCTTCGCCGGGTCGGAATCGTACACGGCGACGATCCGGAATCCGCGCTGCGCGAAGCCGTGATATTGCGCGAGCGCGGCGCCGATTTTTCCGGCGCCGATGATGATCACCTGCCACTCCCGCTCGAGTCCGAGGATCTGTCTGAGTCTCGCCGCCAACTCGGCCACTGAGTATCCGAGGCCGCGCTTCCCGAACGAGCCGAAGAACGACAGGTCCTTCCTGACCTGCGCCGATGTCGTCCCGCCGCGGGCGGCCAGTTCGTCGCTCGAGATTGTCGCGATGCCTCGCTTCTCGAAGTCCTCGAGGAAGCGCAGATAGAGAGACAGGCGACGAACCGTGGAGTCAGCGATCCGTTTCACGGGTGGGCAGGCTGAACTTGTGAATTTCTTCACAAGTTATCGGACGCCGCGCTCCCACGCCAGCCGGAAATCTCTACCCCGCGCTATGGCAGCTTCACATGGGTTCGCGTTAGCTTGCTGTATCTATGCCTGTCAACGTCACTTCCGAGGTTGGATCGCTACGCGCTGTCCTGGTTCACACGCCGGGACCCGAGCTCCTCGCGGTGACGCCGGCGAACCGCGAAGACTACCTCTACGACGACATCGTCGATCTCGAAAACGCCGAGCGGGAGCATCGGCGTTTCGTGGCCATCCTGGAGCGTTTCGCGCGCGTACATTACGTGCGCGACCTCCTCGCCGAGGTCGCGGTGCTCGACGAAGCGCGCAACCTGCTCGTCCGCGAGACCACCGACGTCGTCCCATCCGGTCCGTTAGCCTCGAAGATCGGCCAGCGTCCGCCCGACGAGCTCGTGAAGATGCTCATCGAAGGAGAGGGCGAAGAGCCCGGCCCGTTGGCCAAGGCGCTCAACGAGTCGGGCTACATGCTGCCGCCATTGCCCAACTTGTTCTTCACCCGCGATACGGCGATGGTGATCGGCGGACACATTCTCATCGGCTCCATGCGCTACGGTGTGCGCTGGTCCGAAGAGCTGATCATGAAGGCGCTGTTCCGCTATCATCCGTTGCTCTCCAATCAAGGCATTCTGTACGATGGAGCGGCCGAGCGCCGAAACAACTACACGATCGAGGGCGGCGACGTGCACCCGTTGCGCGCCGATACGCTCGTGATGGGCTTCAGCGAGCGCACGAGCCCGGCCGCCATCGATCATGTCTCCGAGCTCTTGTTCGCGCACACGCCGGTCACGGACGTGATCATCGTCGTGATGCCCAAGGAGCACACGGCGATCCACCTCGACATGATCTTCACGCAGCTGGACCGCGAGTTGGCGGCGATCTATCCGCCGCATTTCGTGGGGGCGGAGCGTCTGGCGGTGCTCCATCGTCGCAAGGGGCAGCGGCACATGAGCGAGATGCCGAATATCTTTGCCGCATTGCAGAACGTTGGCCTTCCGATGGAGCCGGTGTTCTGCGGCGGAGAACATCGCATCGTGCAGGAGCGGGAGCAGTGGTCGAGCGGCTGCAACTTCGTGACGACGCGTCCGGGCGTCGCGATATCGTACACGCGCAACGAGGCGACGTTGTGCGAGCTGCAGAAGATGGGATTCAAGGTGGTGCCCGCGGTCAACTTCCTCACGGGCCAGGAGCGCATTCGCGACGGCGAGCGCGCGGTGATCACGTTCGAGGGCGCGGAGCTCGTGCGCGGGGGAGGCGGTCCGCGCTGCATGACGCTGCCTCTCGAGCGCGACGATCCGTGGTCCTGAGCGCGGCTCCCGTTAGGCATATGCGCCCGGGCCGCCGATGACGCCGATGGATGGCCTCTCGACGCGGCTCACCGACACCGTCCTCACGCGCCGCGCCTGCGAATTGTTAGGCAGTGGCCCGGCCGACGCGGTCGCGCTCATCGAGCACGTCTGCCAGCTGCCCGGCGCGCCGCGGGTGGTGGCGGAGCAGATGGCGTTCGCGCTCTTCGCCGGGCGGCCCGAATTCATGCGCGACGCCGCCGGCCAGTGGTCGCTGGCACCGCGCGGCGCCGCGATCGTCGCCGCGCGCGCCGCCGTCCGCGCCGTGGCGGCGGACGCGCCGGCGCCGCAGCCTGCCGCGGCACCCGACCGCGATGAGTTAGGCGAGCTGAGCTGGGTCGTCGTGGACACCGAAACCACCGGGATGCGCGCCTGGCACGGCGACCGGATCACTGAAGTCGCCGCCGTGGTCGTGCGCAACGGCGTGGTGTGTGAGCGGTTCGAGACGCTGGTCAACCCCGAGCGCCCGATTCCGCGCATGATCACCGCGCTGACGCACATCGACGCCGCCATGGTCCGCCACGCGCCCGTCTTCGGCGACGTGTGCGACGAGCTGCTGCGCGTGCTCGAGGGCCACGTCTTCGTGGCGCACAACGTCGAGTTCGATTGGCGATTTCTGAGCGCCGAGCTGGTGCGTGCGCGCGGGCGTCGCCTCGTTGGGCGCAAGCTGTGCACGGTCCGTCTGGCTCGGCGCGTGCTGCCGTATCTGCGCAGCCGGCGGCTCGACAGTCTCGCGCGGTACTACGACATCGAGATCACCGATCGTCACCGCGCGGGCGGCGATGCGCACGCGACGGCGCACGTGCTGCTGCGGCTGTTGGACCAGGCACGCGCGCTCGACTGCACTCGGTGGAACGATCTCGAGCAACTCGTCGCGGCGCCCCGTCGCGGTCGGCGCCGTCGCGGCCGCCGCTCGTCGATGCCGCGCTGGTCCGACGGCTGGGGCGAAGGGCAGGGTTAGGAGCACGCGCCGATGGACACACCGCAGGTACTCAAGCGAACGATCGGCGCCTGGACGGTACACGCGATCCAGGCCGGCGCGCTCAAGCTCGACGGCGGCGCGATGTTCGGCGTGGTGCCCAAACCGCTGTGGGAGAAACG
>DASUHB010000077.1 GCA_036273715.1 Gemmatimonadaceae bacterium | reverse complement strand
CGAATTGCAGCGCTTCGGCGTCGCGCACGCCGCCCGTCACCTCGTGCGCCAACGGCACGTACGAGTGTATGGGACGCGGATCGATCACCGTCATGGCGCCGGACGCGAATCGTCCGCGCCGGCGCACGGTGCGATACAGGTACTCGAGTCCGGCGAACGAGCAACCGGCGAGAACGGTGCGTGTCGCCGGCGACGTGGCTTCCCCGGTGGTCATGTCCCATGATCATACGCGTCCGCAGGCCGCGATGCACCTGCGGCCGGTGCAGAGCGCCCGCGTCCGGCGCTCGCTCCGTTGAGTTTACCGGTGCAGCGGGCATTCTTTCAGGCATGAACGCGCCCGATCCTGCCCGTCCACCGTCCGGATTCGTCTCGCTCGTCGGCGCGGGGCCAGGCGATCCAGGTCTCCTCACGGTTCGCGCGCGTGCGTTGCTCGGGGCCGCGGACGCCGTGGTGTACGACGCGCTCGTGAATCCACGCATCGTGCGCGACGCCGCGGTGCGGCCCAACGCGGAACTGCACGATGTGGGGAAGCGGGGCGGCGCGCCATCGGCGCGTCAGGAAGAAATCAACGCGCTGCTCGTGCGACTCGCTCGCGACGGCAAGCGTGTAGTGCGTCTCAAGGGCGGCGACCCGTTCGTCTTTGGTCGCGGGAGCGAGGAAGCGCAGGCGCTGGCCGCGGCCGGCGTGCCCTTCGAAGTGGTGCCTGGCGTGACCGCTGGTGTTGCTGCGCCGGCGTACGCCGGCATTCCTGTGACGCACCGCGGGATGGCGTCTGCCGTCACGTTCGTGACGGGCCACGAAGATTCGGCGAAGCACGAGAGCGACCTCGATTGGGCGTCGTTGGCGCGCGCGGGCGGCACGCTCGTGCTCTACATGGGTGTCAAGCGGCTGCCCGACATCGTCGCCGCGCTGACAGCCGGTGGGTTGTCGGCGGACACGCCGGCGGCCGTGATCGAATGGGGCACGTGGCCCAGGCAGCGCACCATTCGCAGCACACTCGGCGAGATCGTCGAGGCGGCGCGTGCGGCCGGCATCGGCGCGCCATCGATCACGGTCATCGGCGACGTCGCGCGTCTCCGGGATGACATCGCGTGGTTCGACCGGCGACCGCTGCACGGCCGCCGGATCCTCGTCACGCGGGCGCGCGCGCAGGCGTCGGAGCTCGCCGACCGCCTTACGCAGTTAGGCGCGGAGGTGATCGAGGCGCCGGCCATCACCATTGCCCCCGCGGACCCTGCGCCGCTGCGCGCCGCGTTGGGCCGGCTGGACGCGTATCAATGGGTGCTGTTCACGTCGCAGAACGCGGTCGAGATCGCGTGGACCGCGCTGCGCGACTCGGGCGGCGACGCGCGGCGCTTCGCCGGCGTGCGCGTCGGCGCGGTTGGGCAGGCGACGGCGGGCGCACTGCTCGGTCACGGCATCGCCGCCGACGTGATTCCGCCGCGCGCGACGGCGGAGAGTCTGGGCCAGACGCTGCGCGCGCGCGCCGATGTGCAGGGGGCGCGTGTGCTGTTCATCAAAGCGGCCGGCGCCGGCGACACGTTGCCGGCGGCGCTTCGTGCGGTGCACGCCGGTGTCGACGAGGTCGTCGCCTATCGAACCGTGCCCGATGCTTCGGGCGCCGAGGCCGCTCGGCGCGCGCTGGCGAACGGCGAGATCGACGCGATCACGTTCACATCGGCGTCAACGGTTCGGTTCTTTCTCGAGGCGGTCGGCAGCCCGACGGCGACCGGTCGCGCCCGTGTCATCACGATGGGGCCGATCACGAGCGACGCTGCGCGTTCGCTGGGCCTCACGGTCGACGCCGAGGCGAAGGCATCGAGCATCGCCGCGATCGTCGACGCGGTGATGGCCGTGCTGCACTGACGAACGCCTAACGCGAGTTGCGAGCGCGGGTGTCGCATCGCCGACGACAAAGTGATTGCTGTACGGCGGCCGCGACGTCGCGCTCGCAGCGTTCCACCCGATGACGGCGTTGACCGGTTCTGCCCATGCAAGATGTCGATAGACGCCGAGTCCGATGAAGTGGACGGCGTCCCTGGCCTAACGGATACGAGCTGGCTTGGGCGTCTAAGCCGTCGCTCTCCTAGCAGGTTGCGGAAAAAGGCGTGAATTGAGGATGGCGCGTGGGATGTGAGATGGTTAGTATGGCCCGACCTCAACGGGGCGGCGTGAGCGATGCGTGGAAGCGAGCCGCACCAGATCGCGCTGTTCAGTGTGGTGGACCTCGAGGCCCGGATTCCGGCGGGCCATCCGCTGCGGGCGATGCGCCCGGTGGTAGATCGCGCGTTAGCGACGCTCTCGCCGACGTTTGATCAGATCTACGCCGATGGCGGCCGGCCATCGATTCCGCCCGAGCAGCTCTTGCGGGCGCTGTTGCTCCAGGTCCTCTACACGGTGCGGAGCGAGCGGCAGTTAATGGAGCAGCTCGAGTACAATCTGCTCTTCCGGTGGTTCGTGGGGTTAGGCATCGACGATGCGATCTGGGATGTGACGGTGTTCACGAAGAATCGTGAGCGTCTCTTGATTGGGGATGTCGCCGAGGGGTTCTTCGCGGCGGTGCTGGCGGAAGCGCAGGCGGCGGGCCTTCTCTCGCCGGAGCACTTTACGGTGGACGGCACGCTGATCCAGGCGTGGGCGGGGCAGAAGAGTTTTCGCCGCGACCCGGCGAAAGACGCCGCCGTGCCCAAGCATCGCCGGAAGTTTCTCCCGCCCGATGATCCGCGGCGCGATCCGCCGAATGATGGGCCGCGGAATCCGACGGTGAATTTTCATGGCGAGCGGCGGAGCAACACGACGCACACCTCGACGACCGATCCGGATGCGCAGCTGGCGCGGAAGGCGCGCGGGCGCGAAGCCCAGCTCGCGTATCAGGCGACGCTGCTCATGGAGAATCGGCATGGCTTAGCGGTGGCGAGCTGCACGAGCGCCGCGACCGGAACCGCCGAACGCGACAACGCCATCGTCTTAGCGGCGGGCGCACCCTATCGCGCGGTGCACATCACCGTGGGCGCCGACAAGGGCTTCGATACGCAGGCGTGCGTCGCCGAATTGCGCGCCGTAGGTGCGACGCCGCACGTCGCCCAACACGTGAGCGCGCGTCATCCGAGTGCGATCGACCCCCGGACGACGCGCCATCCGGGCTACGCCGTGAGTCAACGGAAGCGCAAACGAATCGAGGAGATCTTTGGCTGGCTCAAGACCGTCGGGCTCTGCCGGCAGCCGCGCTTCCGCGGGCTCGAGCGCGTGGGCTGGATGGTGACCTTCGCGACCGCGGTCTACAACCTGGTGCGGATGCGCCGGCTCCTCGCGGAGGCGACCGCCTAACGATGCGCTATGGACCGCGCCTACGCTGCCGAACGCTAACGATCGCCCTCGACAGACCGGAGCGGCGATCCACCAGACGTGCCCATTCGCAGCTCCGGTCAATCGAAACGCGTACTTCTCACTCTTTTTCCGCAACCTGCTAGGCGTAGCTTCATCGCAATGAAGTGACGGCGCCCCACCGCGCAGGATTGGATGGTTGTGTTTGACTCACCACCAGCGAGTACGTGACTCAGTGGACCACCGGCGCCACGGCGCACGGCGACCTGCGGGATTCATTTCACTCAGTCAAGCGCGACGCCGGCGCGAACGAGGGACGCACGAATCTCGTCTGCGGAAACGTAGTAGCCGAAGTGCTCGGCAGTCAGGCGCCGAAGCGTGCTCATCACCGACCTCTCCTCGTGACACATGGCACGATACAGCGACAACAACCAACTCCGTCCTAACCGAACCGACGCGGTCCGTTGGACGTTGTCTCTTTCCTCGCGATACCCTTCTGCGAACCGAGCAGCCCGGTTGGCATCAACGTGCGCCGTCCAGCGAAGGCCCAGTGCACCGCAGATCGCGAACGACAACTGCAAAGCGTTTGTCCCGTACATTCTGCAGCCCGCCGCCCACCACAGACCGGCCAAACTGCGGGCGAGGGTCGCATGGTTCGGGTTGGCGCCGTCGGCAGCTCCGTATACGGAGGCAGCCTCAGACAGACAGGGCGCTCCATACAGTGCGGGATACCGGCCGCTCCGTTGAACGGCCAGAGCGACAATGCGAGCGCACAAGTCGTATTGCAGGTCGGCGGCCAAATAGCTCACGATGTCGGCCAGCAGTGAGACAATTCGAGTCTGTTCTCGCTCTCTGAGATCTCTAAGGCCAACGCCTAAGTCGATTTCCACCTGTGGGCGGGCAGCAACCACGCCGGCCAGCTCTTCGCGGTAGAGGACCAATTGGCGCAGTGAATTCCTCGCATCGTCCAACTTCCTAACGAAGGCGGCCGGCTCGCTGCCGCTGCAGCGTAAGAGAGGCTGTGGCCACGGACCCAAAATCAGTTGCTCGTTGATGAGCGTGGGCAGCCAATCGGGGAAGATCAGCACTTCCGGCGAGAATGCGTTCGTCGACCGCTTTGGCCACGCGAGTTGAACTTCTATCGATGCGCGGGACCAATCCTCGCCGGGCATCAGCTTGCAAACGAGAAACCGTGCACCCTTCAGCGGTACGGGCCCATGAACCTGACAGCGGTGCCCGTGCGCGGCGAGGAATGGGAGCGGGCTTGCTGAGATGTCCAATACGACGGCGCCGCCCGTCATCGTGCTCGCATGCTCAAAACTATATGTCGCGGTCACCGCGTCGCCGCCCGCAGCAACGTTAGGCCGAATGTCGATCTGCCGCGCGTGAATCGACTGCGCGAGATCCGCTCCAAGCGGCCTCGCCAAGGCTCGAACAAATTTCCCTGCCAACGTCTCCAGATGCTTTTTCAAGCGATGGACACTCCGAATAGGATTAAGGGGTCGTTGCATCGGACCCATACAAGCATCGATGCATCGTCGAATAACGCCACCCGACACGCCACGGCAGCCGTCAACCGCAAATCACATCGAAGTTACCTTTAATTGAGCCAACGGCACCCGCCAAACGCGACAAGGCGTGGATCAGAGGAGTTAGAGAGTCCAGCGATCGTTTCATCAACGCCACAGTTTTCTTCGTTTCGGAACGCGATACCGTATCCGACGACTGCAACGCTGCCACCACTATCTATCTATGCGCTGACGCCGTCGTAGCTCCCGTGTCACTTACTGCCGGCGACGCGGGTCGTTCGCGTTACGTCTACTTCGACGAATCAAAAAAGTGTGGCAATGATCGCGAGTACTTCCTCAATCCCTCCAGCCGCGGAAGCACCTTCTGCTACCGGCGCCGCAGCGGGCGCGACCTCAATTACGGGCACTTCAGCAGCCGATGGAATTTGTACTAGCGTCTCTCCGTTCGGCAGCGAGAACGGCTCAGCCGGTGGAGGCGGAGCTACTCTTGCTCCGGCGCTAATCTCGGCGTCCTGCGCATGGGCCCTCTGCATCTCTGCCGCCGTCTCGGAGGACGTCTTGCCAAACTCGTCCGGACCCGCCTCTTTCGCGGCGTCGGTTATCTCCTCCACCGGATGCTCCACGGGTGCTCGCACGACCGACCGTGGCGCCGCGAGTGGACCTAAGTGAAGATTTCCCAAGATTGTGAGTACCTGAAGCGTTACTCGTATTTCAGTTTGCAACCACCATGGGTCTAACCCAAACGGGTCCGCGTATGTTATCGGGTCATTGTTCGCAAACCCATACGCATTCAAGCCTCCCGCGAGTCCAACGGGATCTTCCTGCGTGAACCGTCCGGTTTGGGGATCATAGTAGCGATTCCGCCGGTACTGATAGCCGGAGCCGTCTTGGCTGCCACTGACGATCGATCCCCACCACGCCGGCGCCGATTGCGGGGCGTGGTCACCGTACGAGGAGGCCGCACCG
>DASUHB010000076.1 GCA_036273715.1 Gemmatimonadaceae bacterium | reverse complement strand
TAGACAAGGTGCCCAACGGCATCGTAGCCATAGGTCGCTGTCTCGCTGCCCGCGGCCATGATGCGGCGATTGAGCGCGTCGTAGGTATTCGATGTCGGCCGCCGCCCTCCGTCCACCACGTTCCCCGCGGGTCATAGTTGGGCGCCGAGTCCGCGACCACCCGCCCGACGTCGTCTCTCGCGTAGCCAGCCTGCTCGTGCGGCCCGTTTTCTCCACGCCGACGATGTTGCAAATGTTGCATCGTGTTGCGCAACACGGCTGCAACATTTGCAACATCGACGCCATCCTCGCGTCGGCAAACGTTTATCCCGCAAGGAATTCGCAATCGCCACAGTTAGGCACTCATTCTGCCTTGGCGCCCGAGCATACGCACTCCACGGGAGCCCTAGATGCGCGCCGCCTTACGACTCGGTTCACCCTTCCGTTACGCACGCCGCCGGTTCGCCGCGGCACTGCTGCTGATGACGATGAGCACATCCGCATCGAGTATGGCACTCGGTGCCGCTCTCATTGCATCGGGTGGCTTGACGAGTGCTGCTGATGCGCAAGGCGGTGCCCAACCGTCGAGTGGCATTCCTAACATCGGCGGCGGCGACAAGACACCGCCGGTCGTAGAGGTCGCTCCCGCGACGGGGACCGATACTCTCATCAACCTGCCGGTGACGATCACCTGGTGCGACAACGTCAGCCTTGTTGCCAATAGCCGGTCGATCGAGTTCGATGGTGTCGCCGTCACTTCGAGTTTCACCTACCAGACAACGACCGAGGCCGGATGCGCCGCCGCGGCGACGTCCAGCGGCACGGTCTCCCTGCGGCCGGGTAAGGCGGATACGCTCGTCGCCGCTATTGCCGACGGTGCGCTCAATCGTGGAAGCGGGACGGCGATCTATACCTACACGTCCCCACCACATCCAATCGTCTCGATCACTCCGGATGACCTGGCGCAGAATGCCGCGCCGAACAGCGTTGGCCTCATCGACACGTTCACAGTGGCCAATACGGGAGGCGCCAGTGGCCAGATTACTCTCTCGACCACCGGCTGCGTGGCTCCTGCCGTCAACTGCGGCGCACCGAGCTCCGGGTCCGTCACGCTCGCGCCTAACCAAACGGCGCCCATCACGGTCACCTTCGGCACCAATGGCACGCCAGCCGGCGGCGGCCTCGTCAAATTGCACGGCGTTGCCGGCACATCGCAGGACGATGGCACGATCGATGTGAACACCGCGTTGCCTTGCGAGACCGCGCTTACCGCGATCAGGCCGTGCACCTCGACCATGAGCGAGGTCGTGAGCAAGCGGGCGATTGGGAAAGAGTTCATCGTGACGAACATGAACCCCCACGAACCGGTCAGCTATTCGCTCTCTACCACGAACACGGGCGCCGTTGTCGTGGATAGTATCCACCCAAGTTCCCTTGTCGTGCAGAGCGATTCGTCCAAGGCCATCGACGTTTTCTTCGACACGAAGAGTACGCCGGGCACGGGCACTTTCACCTTCACAGCTGACGACGGACAAGCCGCCGTCACGGCGAGCGTCACGGTCACCGTGGCGAATCCTCCGCCCCCGAAGCCCTTCTTGAATATCGCCGTTACGCCACACCATTCGGCGTTAGACGTCGACCCTGGCGCACCTGCGGCGCGCACGTTCACGCTCGTCAACAACAGCACGGACAGCGCGACAATCAAATACACGCGCGCCTGCGCTGGCAGCGCAATCGCGAGCGGGTGCACGTCGTCCACAGACACTGTCCACCTTGGGGCGGGCGCGACGAGCAACGTTTCCATTGCGTTTACTTCCAGTCTGACAGGCGGCGCCACAGGCAGGCTGTCGCTCATCGCCTGGTTAGTCAGCGACACGACCGTTCGCGACAGCGGCTCGGCAGATGTCACGGTCGTTCGAGACAACAATGGGGTCGTCGACGTCGCGTCCGTGAACGCCGGGAGCACGCTCGAGCGCAGTTTGTGTCTCCACGTCTCCGTGGCGAAAGGCGTGAGCTACGAGTGCGGGGATCTGCGTGTGGCATACGCCCTGCCAACAACGACGACGCTGACTAACGCACGCACGCCGGTGCTGCTCTACAACAGCCGGTTCGCATATCCTCATGTCGTGATCGCGGCGAACGTCACGCTGCCGGATACCCGCATTCCGGATTCCGTATCGGCTCGCTTGCTCGACAGCGTCGGAGTCAAGCTCGACTCGGCCAAGTGGAGCGGCACGAACTGGGCGCCGCTCAGCACGCGGCGGATCGCCCTGATGTTCGACCCGGTGGCAACGCGCAATTACCAAAATGGTGCCCAACGCTACGCGCTCGAGGTCACGCGGTTCTATGGCGGCGTGGCCTCGCGCGATACGGTATCGGGCGAGTTCTTCGTCGTTCGCCGAGATCACAGCCAATTCGGCCACGGCTGGTGGGTCGCCGGGCTGGAGCGGCTGACGCTCACCCCTGGATTGAGCACGATGTTCTGGGTCGGCGGCGATGGCAGCGCTCGAGAATATGTGCGCTCGCCCAGCAACCCGAACGCGTGGGGCGCCGCCAACGTCGACCGCCCTGATACCGTACGCCGGGTCGGCAACCGGTTCGTCCGCTTCCTGCCTCACGGGCTCAAGGTGCAGTTCGACACCGTCTACGGCTGTCACATGGAGACCGTCAATCGGTTAGGCCAGACAACGACGTTTGCCTACACGGACGCAAATTGTGGACGCCTCAGCACCATCACGTTGGCGCCGGCATCGGCGAACAAGGTCTACACCTTCTCCTACGAGAACGTGGCCGGCAATTGGAGGCTGACCCGCGTCGATGCCCCGGCGATTTCCGGACAGGCCCGATTCGATTCGATCTCGCGCAACGCGAATGATCAGGTGACGCGCATCGGTGATGTCTACGGCGACACGCTCGCGTTCGGGTACCGCGCATCCTACGATGCGCGCGTGACCAAGCTCATCGACCAGCGCGGCGACTCGCTGAGCTTCACCTACTACTCAACTGCGCCGAGTCCATTGGTGCAGGCCTCCATTCCGCTCGCGGCGGGCAGCAACGCCGTGACGGGTTTCACGCCGCTGGAGACCCGTGGCCTCCAAGGCACAGCGGCGCTGACGCTCGGTGCGGCGAACACCAAGGTCGACGGGCCTCGGACGGATGTTGGCGACACCACGGAGTTCTGGCTCACTGCGTTAGGCGCGCCTAACCGCATTCGCGACGCCCTCGGCGATGAAACGCTGATCGCGTACGACAGCGCCATCTTTCCCGGCCTTGCGGCGCGCGTTCAGCACGCGAACGGCCAGATCGTGGCGGCGACGTACGACGACCTGGGCCACGTGAAAACGGTAACCGATTCGACGACCTTCACGCCAAGTCCGCTCAAGTACTCGACGACCTCATACACGTGGGACCCAGCATGGGACTTTATCACCGGGACGGTCAATCCGGAGGGCGATGCCAACTCGGCCACCTACGACCCCGCGAATGGAAACACGCTCACCGAAACGGACGGCGCCGGGCACCAGGTCAGGTTCTCGTACTACACGACCGGCACTGCGACAGCGCTCCTGAGCGCCGTCACGTACGCGAGCGGCGCCACCGATTCGCTTTTTTACGACAGTCAACAGGGCAACCTCTCGCGCACGCTGTCTGCGTTAGGCAATGCGGCGGGCTACGCGAGGGACGGGGCCGGTCGGGTGGTCGCGGACACGACGCCCAACGACTCTGCCAGCGGTTTTCACATCACGCGCCACCTGCTCGATCTCCTCGGCCGGGACACGCTCACGATCGACAGTGCCGGCGCGCAAGCGCTGCGCGTGCGCCAACACTACGACCGCGCCGGAAACCTCGACACGCTGTGGAAGTGGAGCACGCCCGATCCGAACGCGATCGGCACGGAGAAGCAGGCGTTCGTCTATGACCGGGCCAACCGCAAGACGACGGAAACGTTGCTCGGCTCTCAGCCCGTCACGTGGACCTACGATCCCGCGGGCAACGTGGTGGACGGCGGTCGGCGGCCGACCTCGAATACCTACGACGCGCTCAATCGCCGCATCATGGCCGTGGGCAGCGAGACAGCGACCTATGGCTACGATGCCGTTGGGCACCTTGTCTATGCCAATAATCCATATGCACGCGTTGCCCGCGCGTACAACGCGAACGGCACGCTGGCCGCCGACACGTTGCGGATCGCCACCGCCGACTCGACGGCCGGCGATTTCAGCCAACACGTGTACGGGATTGAGAACGGATACGATCTCGATGGTCGGCGCATCTCGATCACGTATCCAGCGACACTGGCCGGGAGTGGCAGCGTCGCGCACTACGCCTACGATGCCCAAACCGGTATGCTGGACACGGTACGCGACTTGGCGGGCAACCAATTTCGCTACCAATACGACGCGGATGGGCGCCTCGTGCGCCTCACGCGGTTCGCCCAGAGCGCCGACAGTGTCTGGGAGACCGATGGGTACGATGTCGACTCGCGCCTCGTGCGGCGGGTGCAGGCATCCGCCACGTTTACGTTCCACAATGATACCGTGACGTACGACCGAGCCGGGAAAGCCAATGGCGACGCGACGGACAGCGATGGCGGGAGCGTGGTGTTTGCGAGCTTCGGGTGGCTGCGCGCGGCGAGTTACCCCGGCACCCCCGGACCGGAGCAAATCACGGACGATGCGTTAGGCAACCATGCGACCATGTGGGTGCCGGCCACGCGGTACAGTCAGCACGTCTATCGCTACACGCCCGGGTCCGATCGGGACACGATGGCGGTGCAGCCGTCGACCCCGACGGACACGACCAAGTACTACTACGGCGCGTTTGGCGAGGCGGGCGAGCACGTCGACGTTCACGACTTCAATCCGGTTGGGTCGCGCAGCAACCAGGAGATCCGCGACGTCGTCAACGCCTACAACGCGCAGCAGCAGCTGATTCGCAGCCATTACACGCTCGATACCGCCTTCCACACCAGCGACCCGCCGCCGAATTACAAGGCGTACAACCGGGTCGAGTACTATCGCTACGATGCGTTAGGCCGCCGCATCTTCCAACGCATGGTGCTCGACACCGGCGTGATCTGCCAGCACGACGATCCGGTCTCGGGCTGCAAGAGTCTGCTGACGCGGACCGTGTGGGATGGCAATCAAGTGCTGTACGACATTCGCGCGCCCGGCGACACGAACAACGCGCAGCAGGAGGACGACGACGACGAGTTCGACCCGTATGGCCAGGTCGCCTATATCGACGGGCCAGGGATCGACCAGCCACTCGAGCTCATCAAGAACGGCACCGTCGTGCTCCCGCTCCAGAATTGGCGGAGCCTGTACGACCTGGGCGCGTGCCCAACGACCTGTGGGCTTTCGTCCGTCGTGCAATTGCCCGGCGGTGCGGCCTCCTCGTACGGTGACCACGCCCCGCAATCGGCGCCGGCGTGGTGGGGATCGATCGTCAGTGGCAGCCAAGACGGCTCCGGCTATCAGTACCGGCGGAATCGCTACTATGATCCCCAAACCGGACGGTTCAC
>DASUHB010000075.1 GCA_036273715.1 Gemmatimonadaceae bacterium | reverse complement strand
GCCCTTGCCGTTGGCGACGAGAATCGTGTCGCCCGCGGCGAGGATGGCCGACGGATACCAGTCCACCGGGATGCGGCCGAGCGGCGCCGCGCCGCCGGAGACGTCGAACACCGCCACGGCGTTGGCATCGGCTTCGGCGACGAACAGGCGGCGGCCGTCCGGCGACAGCGCCAGTGCGTTAGGCGTGCTGCCTTCCGCCGGGCCGGCCGGCGGCGGGTCGCGCAGCTCGCCGCTCACGGCGCGACGTTTGGTGTCGACGACGCTCACGCGGTCGGTGGTCGCGGACACGACGTAGAGGCGCGCCCCGTCGCGGCTCGCGATCATGGCCGACGGATGGCGCGCGACCCGGATCGTGTCGGCCGCCGAGAGCCGTCCGTCGGATCCGGGCGCATACGCCCACACGGTATTCGCGCCCCACGACGACACGTACACCGCGCCATCGGGCGTCACGGTGACGCCGTACGGGTAGCGGCCGGCCGGCAGGCGCTGCACGACGCGCCGTGCGGCCAGATCGATCACCGCCAGCGAATCACCCATGTTCTCGGCCGCGTACAGCAAGCGCCCGTTAGGCGCAACGGCGAGGCCCGCCGGATAGCGCCGGCCCTCGCGGCCGCGGCCGGGATGCGGGCCTAACGGGAGACTGTCGGCCAGCGTCGCCGTGTCGCCGCGCCAGTCGTAGCGGTACACGAGATCGCCGTCGGCGCCCGACGCGTACAGCGACGACCCGTCGGGCGCGAACGCGAGACCCACGAACGCCGACGGTTGGGCGAGCGTCTGCACCACCCGGCCGCTCGCGCGGTCCACCACCTGGATACCTTGCTCACGCCAGCCGGAGAGCAGCAGCACGAGGCGCGAGCCGTCCGGAGAAAGCGCCATCGCCAGCGGCATCTGCCCGACGGGCGTCGACGCGCCGGCCGGGTCGAGCGACACACCCGTCGGCAACCGGCGGTGCGCGTCGTCTGGCGACTGCGCGTCGCGCGACAGCGGAGCCGGATGCCGGCCGCACGCGGCGGCGGCCACGCACAGCGCGACCAGCGCGCGACGAAGCGTTGCCGATGTCACCGATCGGGCGCGGGTCACTGCATGATGGGCGGCACCACCCAGATGTCGACGCGGTTTCTCGTCGGCAGCGGCACCGCCACGCGGCCGCGCCGCGTGTCGACGCCGATGTGCGCGGCTAACGGGAATCCGGTGATGGCCGTCAGGCGGTCGCCATCCCGAATGGTGAGCGAGGAATCCTTCCAGCTCGTCACGAGCAGACGGCCATCGGGCAGCATGGCCGCGCCATCCATCTGCGCGCGGTTGTATCCCACCGTGCGCGGCTGCGCCTCGCCGGGATGCCAAGCGAGAATGTTGCCGGTGCCGAACGACACGATCACGAACCGGTCGGCGCGCCGGTCCCAGACGAGGTCGGTGGGCCGGTGCAGCGAGTCGCTGGCGAGCGCCACCGAGACGCGGTGATCGCGTCCGACGCGAAAGATGCGCTTCCCCTCGCCGGTGCGGCTTTCCGGGTGCGCCGGGTCGAGCAGGCCGGGCTCGGCGACGTAGAGCGCGCCGTCGGGCCCGACCGCGACGCCGCCTAACGCAACCGGATGCTGCGCGGCGAGGCTCACCGAGGGACCCGTCGCCCCGGTAAGCGCATCGAACGCCCGCACCGCATCGCGGTCCACCACCCACAGCGTGTCGCCCACGAGCGCCAAGCCCTGCGGCGCATCGAGCCGCGCCCCGTTTCGTCCGTTGTCGATGAACCGCAGCGAATCGATGCTGCCGTCCGGATGCATCCGGCTGATGAACGCGTCGTGCCCGCCCGCCGAATCGCCGCCCAGATTCGCGACAAAAAACATGTCGGCCGCGGAATCGTAGCGCGCGGCAACCGGTCGCTCGAAACCTCGAACGCTCGCGGCATGCGTGGGCGGGACAAACGGCTTGGCCGGCGGCTGTGCGTTCTTTGCCGTGTCCGGGGCACCACACCCTGCCAACACGAAGGCGAGAACAAGAATTCGGCGCACGCTGATGCGGGAAAAGGGCAAGAGAAAGGCGGACACAATGCGGACACAAGAGACAATCACGGACCGTTCATGCCGCAGTCGAAGGTGCGTCTCGCGAGAGGGTGCTCAGGCTCGAGTCGCCTGGCGGGCCACGGCGACCGTGATAGAAAGGATAACAAGCGTGAAACTGAATTGACAATGAAAGAGATCAGGCTGCGCGGGAGTAAGGGTTTGCCTAACGGATAGTTGAGCTTTCTGTGAAAGAGAAACTGATCAACACCCTGATGCCTGCGCCGAGCAACACTCGCACCCGCGCGGCACGATGTCTTTCGTCATCCGTTCGATTTCGCTTTGTAACTTTTGATTATGAGCGAGGGGACGGCAAAGGCACATGAACTTTGAAGGGTCGACGGATCTCACGAAAGACCGCCCGGCTCGACCGACCTCGCGTGATGCCAGGAGACCCTAACGGTTCGCGCCCTCCCCCGTAAGGTCCGCGATTTGTCCGTCTGTAGTCCGCGCCCTGTCCGCCTGTAAATCTCCGCCTTGTCCGCCTGTGAGTGTCCGCCTTGTCCGTCTGTAAGTGTCCGCCTTGTCCGCCTTTATATCAGCGGATTGTCGCCCGTAATCCGCCTTCAGTCTTCCCTCGCCGCGGTCCTTCCTCTACAATCTTGGCCACGAACTGACCAAGTCGAGGACACCAGTGAAAATCGCACGCCTGTCGGCGGCGGCGCTCGGTGCGCTGCTCCTTCACGCTGCGCCGTCGGCCGGCCAGGCCACGGCATACGACACGTCCATGTTCCACGCGCTTTCGTGGCGCGAGATCGGACCGTATCGCGGCGGACGCTCCGTCGCGGTCGCTGGCTCTGCCGCGCGTCCGCTCGAGTTCTGGATGGGCACCACCGGAGGCGGTGTGTTCAAGACCACGGACGGCGGCGCGAGCTGGGAGCCGGCGACCGACAAGTATTTTGGCGGGACGATCGGCGCCATCGGCGTCAGCGAATCGAATCCCGACATCGTGTACGTCGGCGCCGGCGAGTTCGACATCCGCGGCAACGTGTCGCACGGCGACGGCGTCTGGAAGACCACCGACGACGGCAAGACCTGGGAGTCGCTCGGCCTAACGGAGACGAGGCAGATCTCGCGCGT